>CADBKB010000025.1 GCA_902795095.1 Oscillospiraceae bacterium | reverse complement strand
TGCCGGAAATCTTTTTGATTGAACGCGAAGGGCGGGCCTTGCCCCCCATCACTGTCCCCCTGCTGCTCTCTTTTTGCAGCCTTTCCTTCTGTTTCGGCGTGTCGCTTTTTATTTTGCAACACGCCCTTTTTGCGTGTTTCACGTGAAACACAATGCGCCGCGTTTCACGTGAAACACAGAAAATTTTCTTCGGCGGATTGAAAACCGGAAAAACTATGCTATAATATAGACTGAATTTATCCGGCCTGCCCGGAGAAAGGATGCGGCCATGGGCGCGATCATTGCCATCGTGAATCAAAAGGGCGGCGTGGGCAAAACCACGACGGCCGTCAACCTCTGCGCGGGCCTGCACGCCGCCGGCAAGCGGGTGCTGCTGTGCGACTTCGACCCCCAGGCCAACGCCACCTCCGGCATGGGCATGGACAAGCGCCGGGTCAAGGCCTCGGTCTACCATGTGCTCACCGGCGAGCGCAGCGCCGCCGACGTGCTGCGCCATACCCCCTACGGCGATCTGCTGCCCTCCTCGGCGTCCCTGGCCGGGGCCGGCGTGGAGCTGGCGGGCATGGAGCGCCGGGAGTTCATCCTCAAGGGCATCCTGGAGCCCCTGGCGCCGGACTACGACTATATCCTCATCGACTGCCCGCCCTCGCTGGAGCTGCTCACCGTCAACGGCCTGTGCGCAGCGGGGAGCATCCTGGTGCCGGTGCAGTGCGAGTATTTTGCCCTGGAGGGCCTGTCCGACCTCATGGGCACCCTGCGCGCCGTCAAGGCCCGGCTGAATCCCAGCCTGCAGATTTTCGGCGTGCTTTTGACCATGTTCGACGGAAGAACGAATTTTTCCCTGCAGGTGGCCCAGGAGGTGCGCCGGCATTTCCCGGGAAAAGTCTTCTCCACCGTCATTCCCCGCAATGTCCGTCTGGCCGAGGCGCCCAGCCACGGCCTGCCCATACAGATCTACGACCGCCACAGCCGCGGGGCCAAGGCCTATGACCAGCTGGCGCGGGAGATCATCGACAGGAGGAGCTGAAATGGCAAAAGGTCTTGGAAAGGGCCTCGGCGCCCTTCTGGGCGACTTCGACGCCCCGGCACAGGAGGCCGGCGGCGTTCGGACCGTGCCCATCTCCCGGGTGGAACCGAATCCCACCCAGCCCCGGTCCAGCTTCGACCCCGAGGCCCTGCAGTCCCTGGCGGATTCCATCGCGGCCCACGGGATCCTGCAGCCCCTGAACGTCCGGGAAATGCCCGGAGATTATTATCAGATCATCGCCGGCGAGCGCCGCTGGCGGGCCGCCAGGATGGCGGGACTGCAGGAGGTCCCGGTGCTGGTGGTGGAGGCCGACGACCGCAAGGCCATGGAGCTGGCCCTCATTGAGAACCTCCAGCGCGAGGATCTGAACCCCATCGAGGAAGCCCGGGGCTATCAGGTCCTGCAGGACGAGCACGGCATGAGCCAGGCCGACATCAGCGACCGGGTGGGAAAATCCCGGCCCGCCGTGGCCAACAGCCTGCGCCTGCTGCAGCTTTGCCCCGAGGTGCTGGCCATGGTGGAGGGCGGCGAGCTCTCCGCCGGACATGCCCGGGCCATTGTGGCCCTGCCCGGCGCGAAGCAGCAGCTTTCCGCCGCGCGCAAGGTCCTGGCCCTGCGCCTGAGCGTCCGCCAGACCGAAGCGCTGTGCAAAAAGCTGGAAGCCGGCCCCGTCGAGGAGACAGAGCCCGTGCCGGAGACGGCGGTGGACTATTATGCCGAGTGCGCCCGGGATCTGAGCCGGAGCCTCGGCCGCCGCGCGAAAATCGTCGCCGGAAAGCGCAAGGGCCGCGTGGAGCTGGAATACTACGGACTGGACGATCTCCAGCGGCTGCTGGACGCCCTGGAAACCCTTGGAGGCAAAAAATGAACGAAGAAAAAGAAGCGCGCAGCGCACCCATGAGCGAGCAGAAGCGCACCGCCCTGCTGCGCTATATGATGATCCTGTTTGCGGTGGCCTTTCTGCTGGTGCTGTTTTCCTATCTCATTCAGGTATTCAATTCCCAATCCACCATCTCCCAGCTCAACGCCACCTCCGCCAGCGCCCTGCAGAACGCGGAGCGCCTGCAGGATACCAACCGGGAGCTGACCGAGGAAAACGAGCGCCTGCAGCAGGAGCTGGAGACGCTGACCGATGAAAACCGGGCCCAGACGGAGGCCGCCGCTGCCGACCGGGAGCTCGCCCGGGCGGAGGGCCGCGCCGAGGGCGAGGCCGAGGGCAGGCAGGCCGGCCTCGAGGAAGCCCGCAAGGCCTACGATCTGCTGCTCAAGGCCGTCGCCGCCCGGGACGAGGCCGAACGGGCCAAGGCCCTCGAAGCGCTGGAGGCCCTGCGTCCGACCCTCTCCGAGGCCGCGCAGAAGCAGCTTGACGCCCTGACGGCGCCCGCAGAACCGACGCAAACCAATGGGCAGAACGAACCCTAAACTACAATGAGGTGAATCAAATGATCGATATCAGACGTATCAAGGAGAACCCCGAAGCCGTCAAGGCCGGCTTCCGCGCCAAGGAAGTGGATTGCGACGCCCTCGTGGACCGCATTCTGGAGCTGGACGCCCAGCGCCGCAGCCTGATTGCCTCCACCGAGGCCAAGAAGGCGGAGCAGAACAAGGTCAGCAAGCAGATCCCCCAGCTCAAGAAGGCCGGGCAGGACGTGGCGCCCGTATTCGCCCGCATGAGCGAGCTCAAGGCCGAGATCGCCGGGAACGACGCCCGCCTTTCTGAGATCGAGGCCGAGTACCGCACGGACATGCTTTCCCTGCCCAATCTGCCCGATCCGGACCTGAAGCCCGGCGGCAAGGAAAACAACGAGCCCCTGCGCTACTACGGCGAGCCCCATCAGTTCGACTTCACCCCCCAGCACCATGTGGATCTGTGCACCAATCTGGGCCTGATCGACTATGAGCGCGGCGCCAACATCGCCGGCTCCGGCTTCTGGATCTACCGCGGTCTGGGCGCCCGGCTGGAATGGGCCCTGCTGAACTATTTCATGGACTGCCACCTGGCCGACGGCTATGAGATGGTGCTGCTGCCCCACATGCTGGAGTACCGCTGCGGCGAGACCGCGGGCCAGTTCCCGAAGTTCGCCGACGAGGTCTATAAGATCGAGAACCCCACCGACGATCGCATGCACTTCATGCTTCCCACCGCCGAGACCGCCCTGGCCTCCCTGCACCGGGATGAGATCATGCGCGAGAGCGACCTGCCCCACAAGCTCTTTGCCTATACCCCCTGCTTCCGCCGGGAGGCCGGCTCCCACCGCGCCGACGAGCGCGGCATGGTGCGCGGCCACCAGTTCAACAAGATCGAGATGTTCCAGTACACCCTGCCGGAAAAGTCCGACGAAGCCTTCGACGAGCTCGTGCGCAAGGCCGAGGACCTGGTCAAGGGGCTGGGCTTCCACTTCCGCACCGTGAAGCTGGCCGCGGGCGACTGCTCGGCCTCCATGGCGCGCACCTATGATATTGAGATCCAGATCCCGTCCATGAACGGGTATAAGGAAGTCTCCTCCGTATCCAACGCGAGGGACTATCAGGCCCGCCGCGGCAATATCCGCTTCCGCCGCGAAGCCACCGGCAAGCCCGAATTCGTCCACACGCTCAACGGCTCCGGCCTCGCCACATCCCGCATCTTCCCGGCGATGGTGGAGCAGAACCAGCGTGCCGACGGATCCATCGTCGTGCCGGAGGTGCTGCGGAAGTATCTGGGCGGTCTGGAAATAATTACCAAGTAAGGAGAGAAACGTATGGCAAAAGAGAAGAAGAGTTTAATTCAAGAGTTCAAAGAGTTTGCTCTGCAGGGCAATCTGTTTGACATGGCCGTGGGCGTCCTGATCGGCGGCGTTTTCAAGGATCTCGTATCCGCCTTCACCGACAATATCATCATGCCCATCATTTCCATCTTCACCGGCAGCGTGGATTTCTCCAGCTGGCGGATCGCCCTGCCCTCCCTGTTCGGCGATAAGATCGACCCGGAGACCGGCGAGGTTGTGGTGAATTACCTGAACTTCGGCAACTTCATTTCCGCGATCATTACCTTCCTGATCCTGGCCATCGTGATCTTTGCGATGATCAAGGGCATGAACAAGCTTCGTGCCGCCGCCAAGAAGGAGGAGGACGAGGAAGAAGAGGAAAAAGAGGAAGAAGCACCCGAGCCCAGCGCCGAGGAGAAGCTCCTCACCGAGATCCGCGACCTGCTCAAGAAGGAATAATTACAAAAAAGCAGCCGAAAGGCTGCTTTTTTGCGTAATATACGGTTTTTTCGGAAGATTTATACCGCCGCGGGCGGCGGATCACACGGGCTCGCTCAGATCGATCAGCTCCCGCAGGGCGCCGGCCAGACGGCGGGCGGTGGGCAGGGCCTGGGCGAGGGTATTGTCCGCGGTGCCCATCTCCACCAGCACGGAGCAGGGGGTAAAATGCTGGTTGAACCGGGCGGAGCGCAGGGAGATATCCCGGCACATGCCCGGGCTGGACCGGTTCAGCAGGGCCTGGAGCTTCAGGGCGAAGGAGAGGTTTTCCTGCCAGTTGGGGTGCTCCAGCCCGCCGGCGTCGGTGCCCACCACCAGCATGAGCCGGGCGCAGTCCTCCCCGTCCAGGCGGACAGTGTCCGCGGTGCCCCCGGGGACCGCGTCCCGGTGCAGGTCCAGCACGATCTGCAGCGAAGGATGGGCCGCGAGCTGGGCGGCGATCTCGTCGCAGCTGCGGTCATAGGCGCTGTCATAGTCGGGGTCGTCGCAGACGGTGCGGTCGTGGATCACCCCCACCCCCAGGCGGCGCAGCTCCTCCGCCAGCGCCTCTCCCACCCGCACCACGCTGTGGGCGGGATCCCGGGTGCGATATTCATCCGACGGCTCATATTCCCAGCCCGGCTCGGGCGTATAGGCCTCGGAGGTATGGGTATGAACGATGAGGACCAGGGGGTCCGTTTCCGTGTGCAGGCGCAGGGGCGCCAGGAGCAGGGAGGCGGTATCCAGGGCGTTATCCTCGCCGCCGTCAATGGCGATGGCCTCTGCTTCCCGATCGGTGAACTGCGGCTGCGGCGCGGCGCGCGCCTGCTTGGGCGGTTTCTCCGGCTTTTCCACGCGCTCGGAGGCGGTCTCCTCGGTGACCTGCGAGGCGCGCAGGCACTGGCCCGCCAGGAACAGGGCCCGGCGCACCGGGCGCAGCTCCGGCGCCCGGCCGGGCCAGGCCAGGGTCAGCCGGAGGCAGAGGGCCAGCAGCATCAGCCACAGCCCCGCAACGACGGATCGGTCCCGCAGGCTGCGATTGAGCCTGTGTTGCTTCATTTGTGCATCACGCTCCCGCTTCCATCCTATGCGTCCGCGGCCCGAAGCAGAACCGCAGATCCGTGGAGACAGAAAAAAAGACGTGCCGCAAACCGTGCGGTCATCGCTGGCCCGGTGAGGTCGGTCACCGGCCGGAATGACGGATTCGCGCGGTTTGCGGCACGTCCGTATGCCTTGGCGGGATTATCGGATCGTGTCGAGGGTCAGGGTCACATTCATGATCTGGTCGTTGCGGTAGACGGTGACGGTGACGGTATCGCCGGATTTATAGCGGTTCTTGACACGCTCCAGCTCGTCGAAGCTGTGCACCGCCGCGCCGTCGATGGCGGTGATGATGTCGCCGACCCGGATGCCGGCCCGGTCGCAGGCGCCGTCGACGGTGACCTCCTCCACATAGACGCCGGCGGGCAGGTGGTAATAGGCCTGGGCGGTGTCGCTGACGCTCTGCCCGGACACGCCGAGGGAGGGCCGGCCGGGGATATAGCCGTGGTCGATCAGCTCATCGACGATGTTCTGCGCCTCGCCGATGGGAACGGCCAGGCCGAGATTCCCGGCGGAGCTGGCGAAGGTGCCGAGGTGCTCGGCGTTGATGCCCACCACCTGGCCCCGCATGTTGATCAGGGGACCGCCGTAGCCGCCGGCGGGCAGGTTGGCGTTGGTCTGCAGGACGGTCATGGTGCGGCCGTCCAGCTCGAGATCGCGGCTGATGCAGGAGATGATGCCGTCGGTCATGGCGGCGCGCAGCTCCAGGCCGCGGGGGTCGCCGATGGAGAGCACCTGCTCGCCCACCGCGAGGGCGTCGCTGTCGCCGAGCTCCGCGGGCGTCAGGCCCTCGGCGTCGATCTTCACCACCGCCAGATCGGACAGGGGATCGCCCCCCACCGCCACGGCGGGGCACTCCGTGCCGTCGGACAGCAGCACGGTGATGGGACCGGTGCCCCGGACCACGCTGCAGCTGGTGACGATATAGCCCTCCTCGGACAGGATGATGCCGCTGCGATCCAGGGGCACGGGCTCCACGGCGCATACCACGGAGACCACGCTGGGCGCCACCTTGCGGTAGATCTCCGACAGCGAAAGCGTATCGTCGTCGCTCCGGTGGATCTCCGTGGCGACGGTCTGCTCGGTGCCGGGGGTCTCGGCGGGCAGTGCGGGGAGCTCGGCCTCGTCCGCGGGCGCGTCGGCCCTGCGCTCGGTGAAGATGAAGCTGGTCCCGCCCGCGCTGCGCTCGACGCGCACCGTGAACAGGCTGATGACGGTCATCGCCGCGCACAGGAGGATCACCAGCAGGCTCACCGCGACGGCCAGGCCCACATGGCGCTTTCGCGTGGGCATGGCGGTGGAATAGGTGCCGCCGTCCGGCTGCCCGACGGGTTCAAATTCATCGTAATTCACATCATACATGGCAATGCCTCTTCAGAAACACAGATTGCGGATCCGCCCCGGATCGGCGCCTTACTTCGGCACGGAAAGGCTGAAGGTGAAGGCGGTCACGCCGTCGCGGCTGGTGACGGTGATATCCTCGCCGTGGCTGAGAATGATGGTCCGCACGATATACAGGCCCAGGCCCACACCGTCGCGGTCGGCGGAGCGGCTCTTGTCGGTCTTGTGGAAGCGGTCGAAAATCAGCGAAAGCTCGCTCTCCGGGATGGTGGGCCCGGAGTTGGAAACCGTGACGAGGACCTTGATGTCCTCCCGGACCACCCGCAGGCCGAGGGAGCCGTCGGAGAATTTCACCGCGTTGTCGATGAGGTTGTAGAGCACCTGGGTGATGGAGTCGGCCTCGGCGAAGACCTCCACGGGCTCGTCGGGCATATCCACCTGTACCGCCAGGCCCTTGGCGTTGATCTTCTGCTCGAAGCTCAGCAGCACCTGCCCGGCCTTCTCGCATACGTCGAATACCCGCTTGCGGGCGTCGGGGATGCCCTGGGACTGGAGCCGCGAGGTCTCCAGCATGCCCCGCACCAGCCGCGACAGCCGCCGCACCTCGTCGGACACCGCCTGCATGTACTGGGGATGGCGCTCCGGCGGGATGGTGCCGTCGAGCATGCCGTCCATAAAGCCGGCGATGGTGGTCATGGGCGTTTTGAGCTCGTGGCTGATGTTGGCCACGAATTCCCGGCGCTGGCGCTCGGATTTCTCCAGGGACTGGGCCATATTGTTGAAGGCGACGGCCAGCTCGTCCATCTCCACGGTGTTGCTGCCGCCGGTGGCGACGCGGGTTTCGAGCTCGCCGTGGCCGAAGCGGCGGGCGGCGGAGGCCATATCGGCCAGGGGCCGGCTGATGGAGCGGGCCAGCAGCGACACCGCCAGCATGGCCAGCAGCAGAACCACCAGGCCCGTGATGAGGAAGAAGTCCGTGGTGCGGGCGACCACCTCCCGCGTCTGGGCCGTGGGGGAAGACACCAGCACCAGGCCGATGGATTCATTCGAGGCCCGGGAGATGACGTTTTCCGCCACGAGATAGCGCTCCTCGGGATACAGCGGCGCGACGACGGCGGTGTCGGAATGGAACCCTTCCTCCATGACCTGGCGGACCAGGTCCGCCTCCAGCTGCTTGCCCATGTGCTCGCACAGCACGGTGCTGCAGGAGCAGACGATCACCGTGCCGGTGCTGTCGCAGATGACGGCGTTGGTATCGGCCACGGTGGAGGCAAAGGAGAGATTGATGCGCACGTCCCAGCTGGCGCCGAGGGCGTCGGTGGAATCGTAGGCGGCGGCCAGGTCGGTGATGACGTCGGCGTTGTGCTCCAGGGTCTGCCGGGCGGTCTCGGCGGCGTAGCGGCCGATGAACACCCGGAAGGCCAGGCCCAGCAGCAGCACGCTCAGAATGATCAGGCTCGCCGTCAGGGCAAACTGACGGCTGAACATGGTTTTCATGCCTTATACGACCTCGAATTTATAGCCCACGCCCCAGACGGTCTTGAGGGTCCACTGGTCGGAAACGCCCTCCAGCTTCTCGCGCAGGCGCTTGATGTGTACGTCCACGGTGCGGCTGTCGCCCAGGTACTCGAAGCCCCAGACCTCGTCCAGGAGCTGGTTGCGGGTATAGACCCGGTTGGGAGAGGAGGCCAGATAGTAGAGAAGCTCCATCTCCTTGGGGGGCGTGTCGATCTTTTTGCCGTCTACGATCAGCTCGAAGGCGTCCATGTCGATGATCAGACGGTCGAACTCCAGCCGCTTGGCGGTCTTCTCGGGCTCGACGCCGCTGCGGCGCAGCACCGCCTCGATGCGGGCCAGGACCTCCTTCATCTCGAAGGGCTTGGTGATGTAGTCGTCGGCGCCCAGCTTGAGGCCGGTGACCTTGTCGGTGGTCTCGCCCTTGGCGGTGAGCATGATGATGGGGGTGTCGGACTCGGCGCGGATGGTGCGGCACACGCCCCAGCCGTTGAGCACCGGCAGCATCAGGTCCAGCAGCACCAGGCTCGGATGCACCTGGCGAAACAGCTCCACGCCCTTGCCGCCGTCGGGGGCGATGGTCACCTCGTAGCCCTCCTTCTCCAGGTACAGGCGCAGGAGGTCGGCAATGTTATGGTCGTCTTCTATGATCAGAACGGATTTGGACACGGGGACTCCTCCCATCATTATTTCTTACTTCCATTATATACGTTTTTTCTCCGTGTTCTTGAACATTTTGTTAATTACATTCCCATTCCCCGGGAAATTGCCGCCGCGGTGCGCACGTCACTGCAAGGCCCGAAGGGCCGCGGCCCTTCAAAAGGAAAATAGCTTCCCCCGCCGGTCAAATCGGCGCGCACGGAGGCGTCAGGGGACGCCTCCCTACGGGCGGTTCCACTCATCCGCCGCACCCGTAGGGGCGGATGCCCTCATCCGCCCGCCTGCGCCGCACCTGTTGCGGAACCAACGGTATCTATGGGAAGCAATTCGGCGTGCACGGGCGCATGTGGGCATGCGCCCCTACGAAAATCCGCACCCGTAAGAACCGGCCCGCAAAATACCGCTGCACCCGTAGGGGCGGATGCCCACATCCGCCCGCTTGCGTCGGGCTTCCGTCAACCGCCGCACCCGCGGGGCGGGCGATTTTGGGGAAAACGGTGCGATTCGGTCGCAAAAAAGAGCGGCGGGTTCATTGCAATTATGCTGAAATTATGATATACTTATTCGGACTATGATTATAAGGGGGAGGAGGCGCACGGATGCTGGATCTGCACAGCCATATCCTGCCCGGTCTGGACGACGGAGCGCGGGATGAGGCGGATCTGCTGGCCATGGCGCGCATTGCCGCGGAGGCCGGCACCGTCGGCATGGTCTGCACGCCCCATTGCAGCACCGACGACCCCTATCTGCCCGAGCGTCTGCGCATGATCCTGGAGGCCGTCGGCCGGGCCGGCGAGCTGCTGGATGCCGAGGGCATCCCCCTGCGGCTGTATTCCGGCATGGAGCTGCTGTGTCTCGGCACCCCGGCGCCCCTGCTGCGCGCGGGCGAATATCTCACCCTGGCAGGCAGCCGCTATCTGCTCATCGAGTTCCCCTTTGACATCCGCTCCGCGGCCATCGCCGACTGCGCCGAGGCCGTGAGCCGGGCGGGCCTGGTGCCCGTCATCGCCCACCCCGAGCGATATTTCTGCGTGCAGTGGACGCCGGAGCTGGTTCGCGCCTGGGCCGGGAACGGCTGGCTGCTGCAGCTCAACCGGGGCAGCCTCACCGGCGGCTTCGGCGCCGAGGTGATGGAGTGCGCCCGGTGGATCGCCGGCCGGCGGCTGGCCCATCTGTCCGCCAGCGACGCCCACAGCCCCCTGTATCGCACGCCGGACCTGCGCGAGGGCTACCGGTGGGTTTCCGAAAACTGCGCGGCGGACTATGCCGAGCTCCTGTTCCGGGAAAACCCCCGCCATATGATTTCCGACCAGAGCGTCGCGCCCTTTCCCGGGGCGGGCGCATGATCCCCCGGCGTCCGCCGACGCCTGAAAAGATACTTCTAACAGTACCGGGAGGTGCCATGAAAACACTCAAAATCATCCTGTGCGTGATCACAGCGCTGTCCATCGCCGCCTTTGTTCTGGCGATCTACTACACCCAGTTCTATAAGGACGTGATCCCGCCCCAGATCCGGATGGACGCCGATACCGTCACCGTCAGCGTCAAGGACGGCGACGAAGCCCTTCTCCGGGGCGTCACCGCCTCCGACGACCGGGACGGCGATCTCACGGGCGCCGTTTTCGTTGACAGCGTGAGCCAGCTCACCGGCGTCAACTCCGCCCGGGTGCGCTATATGGTCTTCGACGGCGCGGAGAACTATGCCAGCGCCTCGCGCACCGTGATCTATTCCGATTACGAGGCGCCGCGGCTGTCCATCCCCCAGCCGCTGATCTACGACGTGGGCGACACCATTGCCCTGCGGGGCAGGGTCTTTGCCCGCGACTGCCTGGAGGGGAACATCACCTCCATGATCCGCATCGCCTCGCCGGATCTGAACAACCGGGTTGCCGGGGTCTATCATCTCACCCTCTGGGTCATGAACAATCTGGGCGACGTGTCCACCGTGAGCGTCCCCGTGATCGTGCGGCCCGCCGACCCGGCCGCCCCGGTCGTCGAGCTGTCGAGCTACCTCGTCTACCTCAAGCAGGGCGACAGATTCAATCCGAAGAGCTACCTGAGCGCCTATTATGAGAGCGGGACGTCCCGCCTGCGCCGGTCCTACGATCGCCTGGATATCGCCGGCGAAGTGGATACCGACACCCCGGGGACCTATGAGGTCACCTATACCGCCACCAACGCCGAGGGCCTGAGCACCCAGGTCATCCTGACCGTTGTGGTGGAGGAAACGATGGAGGAACAGCCATGACCGAAGCATTCCGTACCATGAAGCTCAGCCACATCGAGCCGAGCTATCTGATCCGCGTCTGCCTGCGGGAGCTGTGGATGATCATGCTGGCGGCGCTGAGCTGCGCGCTGCTCACAGGCACGGTGATGACCCTGTTCTTCCCCAATGCCGTGGGCGCCAGACAGACCATGGTGGTCACCTCCCGGGTGGCCAACGCCTCCGTGGTGCAGAGCAACAACGCCGCCATCAACGCGGCGAAGACCTTCTCGGATCTGCTCAATACCGACCTGGTGCGCGGCCGCGTCGCCGCGACGGCGGGCTATCCCGGCTATGACGGCGACATGAAGGTGACGGTGCAGGAGGAGACGAACCTGATGGACGTCAGCCTCACCGCGCCCACCGCAAAGCAGGCCTATGCCCTGATGCAGAGCGTCTGCAAGAGCTACGATTCCCTGACGGGCTACGTCAGCCAGAATATGCTGGTGCGCCCCTTCAACGCCCCCACGATCTACACCGTTTCCGGCAGCAAGATCTCCCGGAACACCGCCATGGCCATCGCGGCGGTGCTGGGGGCGCTGCTGATGGCGGGCTGGCTGATCTTCGCCTTCCTCTCCCAGGACGTCATCCAGAACGAGAACGGCGCCCGGGATCTGCTCGACGCCCGGCTGCTGGCCACCATCGGCCATGAGAAGGGCCGCAAGCGCCGCACGCTGATCATCTCCGAGCCCACCGTCAGCTTCGCCTTTGCCGAGGCGGTGCAGCGGCTTTGCACCCTGCTGGAGCAGAAGCGCAGCGAGTACGGCCGCGGCGTATTCGCCGTGTGCTCCCTGTGCGAGCATGAGGGCAAAACCATGCTGACCGACAACCTGGCCTATGCCATGCTCCAGCGGACCGACCGCGTCGTGATCCTGGACGCGGACTTCCGCAAGCCCTCCCGCTTCATGCCCGATTCGCCCCGTACCGCCGCGGCGCCGGGCAAATGGATCGATCTGCACACCTTCCGGGTGGGCCGGTGCGAGCTGCGGCTGGCCAAGCGGGAGGACATGGATCTGTATACGGTCTATGCGCCCAAGACCCAGCGGGAGCTGGCGGACCTGTTCGGCGACCCGGCCTTTGCCGCCATGCTCCGCACCCTGGAGGACAAGTTCTCCTATATCCTCATCGATACGCCGCCGCTGAGCCTGTTTGCCGACGCCGAGCAGCTGGCCCAGCTGTGCACCGCCACGCTGATGGTGGTGCGCCAGGGCGTGAGCGTGGCCCCCGCCATCAACGATACCATCGATACCCTGCGCGACAGCGGCGCCGAGTTCCTCGGCATCGTGCTCAATGACGCGCGCACCTGGATGCCGGTGCAGGAGAACTACGGCTACGGCAGCTATGGCAAGTATGGAAAGTACGGCAAGTACGGCAAGTACGGGAAATACGGCAAGTACGCCGCTTCCAGTCAGGAGGGAAGCCATGCAGGATGAACAGCGCGTCAACGAACAGTTTGATCTGATCCGCTTCGTCTCCAATTCTCTGCGGCTGCTGCGGCGCACCTTCTGGCTGGTGCTCCTGGCCGCCGTCCTGGGCGCCCTGCTCATGGGCGTCCGCGCGAAGCGATCCTATTCCCCCATGTATGAATCCCACGCGGTGCTGTCCGTGAAGGTGGACAACAGCACCGTCACCGACGTCATCGGCGTGGGCGACAAGACCAATTCCACCTATACCCGGCAGATCGTCGCCACCTTCCCCACCATCATCCAGTCCGACGCCATGCGCGAGCGCATCCTCCGGGAGCTGGGCACCAGCCGGATCAACGGCGCCATCACGCCCCGGGTCGTCGCGGATTCCAACCTCTTCACCCTGACGGTGCGCTCATCCAGCCCGGATGACGCCTACAATATCCTCAACGCCGTGCTCAAGTGCTATCCCGATATGGCCTTCGTCTATATCGGCGCGGCGAGCATCTCCATCATCGAGGCCCCGGTGCGCTCCGCCGTCCCGGTCAATGTGCCGAACTTCACCCGCTCCGCCGTCATCGGCGCGCTGGGCGCGGGGCTGCTCGTGCTGGCGATCCTGTGCCTGCTGGCCCAGATGCAGACCATCGTCACCTCCACCGGCGATCTCAAGCAGTATACCAATGTGCCGTGCATCGTCCATGTGCCCCAGACCGTGCTTAAGCGCCGGTCCCGGGGCGGCAACCAGCTCAGCCTGCGCAACGAGCATCTGCCCCCGGTGTACCGGGAGGCCATCCGCGTGCTGGGCGCCCGTGTGCTGCGCATGTGCCGGGAGCAGGATCTCAAGCGCATCCTTGTCACCAGCACGGTGCCCGGCGAGGGCAAATCCACCATCGCCGCCAACCTGGCCCTGAGCCTTGGCCGGTCCGGCCTGCGGGTGGTGCTGGTAGACGCGGACCTGCGCACCCAGGAGCTGCGCAGCTTCTTCGCCGTCGAGACGGAGTCCGCCGGCATGGGCGAGCTGCTGCGGGACCCGGACCTGGATCCCACAGCCAGCCTGATCCCCATTGACGATACCGGCGTTCAGCTGCTGTGCGGCGGCCGGGTCGACCGGCCCATCGCCCTGCTGCGCCGGGGCCGCCTCGACGAGGTGCTGACGCAGCTGGAGAAGGCCGCGGATCTGCTGGTGATCGATACGCCGCCCATCGGCATGCTCACCGACGCCGCCGTTTTCGCCCAGCACTGCGATGGGGCCATCTATGTCGTGCGCTCCGGCGCCACCGCGGGCAGCCGCATCGCCGACGGCATGCAGGCTGTGGCGGACTGCCGGACGAAGCTGCTGGGCTATGTGCTCAACAGCGTCAACGCCAAGGCGGGCAGCCGCGGCTACGGCTACCGCTACAGCTACGGCTACGGCTACGGCAGCCGCTACGGCAACTACGGCAGCGCCTACGGCGGCAGCGGCTATGCCGGCAGCAGCTACGGCCACTACGGACATTACAACAGCTATAACAGCTATGGCAGCTACGGCGGCTACGGCAGTTATGAGAACTACAGCTCCGCCAGTGACGAGCAGAAGCAGGCCGAGCAGAAGCGCGGCGCCGCCCGCGACGCCAAGGCCGGGACGGAAAAACACAGCGCCGCCCACGGGAGCGCACAGAAAAAGAGCGCCCCGACGCCCGAGGCGCAGCCCCGGACGCCAAAGCCTGCGCCGCAGCCCGAGCTTAGGGGCAGGACGGCGGAGCCCGGGGACGGGAAGGCAGAGCGCAGGACGCCGGATGTGCAGAGCAAGGCCGCGGCGCCGGAGCTCCGTCCCCTGCGGGAGGCCGCCGCGGATATGGAGGCGGCAGCCACCGCGGTCCGGGAGGATCCCGCCTACGGCGATCCGGAGCTGGACGCCATTGTCCGCGAGGTGCTGGCCTCCACGACCCGGGACGACGTGAGCCGCGCCTACGACCTGGTGGAGCGCGAGGCCCACAGCCCCCGTGCCGACGCCCCCCATGCCGAGGACAAGCCCAAGGCCCACGGCCTGTTCCACCGGAAAAAGTGATACAAACTCGGAGAGACCGTCCCATACGTCCTAAACAAAGCATTGGATCAAAACACGCGCCCGCCACCCGGCGGGCGCGTTGCTTTGCTCTGCCCGGGAGCCGCGGGACTTGCGCCCGTGCGAACGATGTAGTATAATAAACCCCAGGCAAATCCAACCCACAGGAGGACCGTCATGAAACGTCGCGTTGGGCTGATTCTCTTTTTCGTCGCGGTACTGGCGTTCTGCGCCCATGCCGCAGATACCAGGACCGTCCACATCGATGCGTTGAAGCTGCGCATCGACGTGCCCGCAAGCTACACCGCCATCACCCGGGACTCCGATCCCAGCGATCCCGTCATGGGCCAGTACATTGCGGACACACAGCAGTGGATGGCCGAAAACAATGTCTATCTGGTCCTTGAGAACGCCGATCCGTGCTTTGGCTGCTTCCTCAGCGCCAAAGCCAGTCCCATCGAGCGGATCGATCTGTTTGATGACGCCGCGCTGGAGGTACTGATCAAGGAATTCCGCGCCGAGCTGGAGGCGTCGGGCTTCACGATCTCCTCTTCCGAGGTTGTCCGCACGGAGCAGACGGCGTTCTTCCGCTTCGATGGCAGCCGCGTCGACCCGGACGGCCAGCCGGTGTTTGTCATCATGTATATGACCGCCTATGATTTCCAGACTGTGATACTCGGCCTGAAATACTCTGGCGCGGAGATGCCCGAGCGCTGCCGGACCCTTGGCGAGGAGCTGGTTGCCGGCCTCCGCTTCGGGGAGGACGACGATTTTGTGCAGCAGCCCGATCCGGAGGAAGCTCCCGCCCAGCAGCCGGAACCCGACAGCGGACCCGCGCAGCAGCCGGATACTTACCTCGACGAGGCCACCGGCGCGAGCTTCACCGTTCCGGCGGGATGGATCCGGGTGGAGACGGCGCAGGACCCGTCTGCGAAGGGAGTGTTTCAGCCCGTTGCCACGGTCGGATTCGTCCGCTCCGACGATTTGGACGTCAGCGTGCAGTATGAAAGCTATGATATCATCGGCAGCATGCCGAAGCTGATCCGGAAGCTGCTGCCCCGGGAAGAGTTCAACCAGAGCCGGATGACGGTGCGATCCATCGAAGCGGGGCTTCCCTACAACGTGACAAACAGCGAAAAGCAGACGATCAACGGCAGAGAGTACTGTGTCGTAGAGTACGCGGGGAGCAAGAAGGAAGATACGACGGAGCCGAAGGGTACGATCGCCATATTCCTGCGCGACGGCTGCTATCACGTCTTCCGGTTCACCGGAACCTCCGACCATCCGCGCTACGAGGAATTCCGCTCCATGCTGGGCAGCGCCGATTTTCCGGCCATCGCGCCTGCCGAGGGGCAGGCCCAGGACACGCCGGCGGCCAGAAGGGGCTTCCGGGTGGGCTTCATCCTCGGGCGGATCGCCGTGATTCTGATTATCGTGGGCATCGTGGTGGGCGTCAGCCGCCGGAACCGGAAAAAGCGCGCGCGGCCCACGGCCGGCAGCGCTCAGATCGCCCCCGCCGCGCCGGACGCATCCGCGACCTGCCCTGCCTGCGGCGCGGACCTCGCCCCGGGCCAGGCCTTCTGCCCCTACTGCGGTACGAAGGCGGAATAACCCGCCGAAAATGCACTGCGCGCAGGGAGCCAAGGGGTGCGGAGCAAGCGGGCGGATGTGGGCATCCGCCCCTACGGACGGAAACGCCGTAGGGGCGCATCCCCAAATGCGCCCGTGCCTGCTGATTTGATCCGGCAGGGCATCGATGGTCCCCAACGGGCCGAAGTGGGCATATATTCGAGACTCTTCGAGTTCGGCCCCTGCGGACGGAATCGCCGTAGGGGCGCATCCCCAGATGCGCCCGTGCCTGCCGATTTGATCCGGCAGGGCATCGATGGTCCCCAACGGGCCGGTGTAGGCATCGGCCCCTACGGGCGCGGTGCAGGCGGGCGGATGT
>CADBKB010000024.1 GCA_902795095.1 Oscillospiraceae bacterium | reverse complement strand
TCACAGCTGCCTGCACAACTGCGCTGTGCACCGCGGCAGCCGGACGCGGCGCAAGGGCGTAGATACTGACCGGCGCATGGATCCGGAAGGGGATCAGCAAAAGGGCGTTGGCCGCCAGCCACAGGACAAGAAAGGTCCTGCGGGGTACGATATTCTGAAACGCGGCGCGCAGAAGCAGCACCGCCAGAATGAACACGCCGCCGGTCAGGGACATGTTCAGCAGGTTCATGCGTCGTCCTCCATCTGCGCCAGGGTCTCATAGAGGTTTTTCAGCTGCTTCGAATTCAGCCGACCCTGGCCGATCAGCGCGGTCATGAGCAGATCCACGCTGCCGCCGTATTCCGTATCGATCAGACGGTCGGTTTCTGCGCGGGTATTGTCATTGCGGCTGAGGCAGGGAACGCAGAGATAGTCCGGCTCCTCCCGGCGGATCAACCCCTTGTCCACGCAGCGTCCCACCATGGTATAGGTGGTGGTTTTGGCCCATTTTGCGCTCTTCCAGAGCTCTGCGGAGATTTGCTTGGCCGTCAGCGGGCCCTTGTCCCACAGCAGCTCCATGATGATCCGTTCACCCTTTGTCAGCGTCATAAAAAATGCTCCTTTCCAGCATGTATCTAATTCGTTAGAATTTATAATATTCTAATACAATAGAAACTATATGTCAAGCTGTTTTTGGTACGTTTGCCCATAGGAAGAAAAAAGCGAGGCTGCCCTGTGGGAGGGCAGCCTCGCTGAAATGCGGGATCAATAGAACAGCTTGAGGTCGATGGCGTCGGCCATGACGTCGTAGCCGTCGTAGGGATGCAGACCGTCGGAGTGGGTGTATTTCTCCAGAATATTGATCGGGTTGTTGGGGTCGGCCACGGCCTTGTCGAAGTCGATGATGGCGTCTGCGCCGGAATCCTCGGAGCGGAACCAGTCGTTGATCATGGTGCGCACCTGCTCAGAGGAGGCGGAATAATAATCGCTGGTGCCGAAGGGAAGGATGGGAGCCAGATAGACCTTGATGCCGTTGTCGTGGGCGAGCTGGATCATCTTCTGGTACTCGGTCTTCAGACGGTCGAACATGCTGGTGTTGTTCAGCTTGTTCAGGTCGTTGACGCCGAAGAGGATAATGACGTATTCCACGCCGTTGTGGTCCAGCAGATCACGCGCATAGCGGTCTCTGCCCGCGGGGCCGGAGCCGCCGAACATGGAGTTGGCGCCGATGCCCTCATTGAGCACCGCCACGTTCTTCGTGTTCTCGTCGGCCTGCAGGCGCTTGGCAAAGTAGTCGCCCCAGCGGGTGTAGCTGTCGGGCTTCTTGCCAAGGTAGTCGGCGTCAGTGCCGTAGCCGTCGGTGATGGAGTCGCCGAAGCAGACCACGGCGCGGCTGCCCTCGGGCATGTCCATGGAGGCCTCGCACAGGAAGTACCAGCTCAGGATCGTCTTGGAGGCGTTGATGGTTTCGTCGCCGACCTTGTTGCCGGACACCTGGTAGGTGGTTGCTCTCGCGCCGCGGTGGCCGGTGATGGTGGCGGCGGTGGTGGGGGCATTGCCAAAGTACATGGAAACGGCGATGTTCTCCAGCGCATTCACCTCAAACTCAAAGGGATCGGTCTCGATGGTCTTTCCCTTGGGGATGATGAACTCCTCGCTCTCGCCCACGGTGACCACGGTATCTGTGGCCGGATCAATGGTGGACTTGTCCGCCTGGACCTGCTTAGCCACGTGCAGGGAGTGGACCACCACGTCCACATTGCCGAATTCATTGGAGAACTTCAGCTTCATGACCTTGCCGGAGGTGGTCACGCGGATGATCTGACGGACGGTGGTGCCGTTGAGGGTGTTGGGCACGCGGTCGGAGCTGGCGGTGAAGTTTTCCTCGGCGGTGGCCCAGGTGGAGACCCAGTTGAGGTTCTCGGGAATGTTGGGCTGGGCCTTGCCGCAGCGGGTGCACACGCCGTCCACATAGTCATGGCCAAGGGCTTCCACGGGATCGCCCTGGTAGCTGTGGCCGCAGGTGCTGCAGGTATAGGTGGTGTAGCCGGCTGCCGTGCAGGTGGGCTCGGTGACAACGGAGGTATAGCTGTGCTTGTGGTCCGGTTCCATGAAGCGCAGGGATTCCACGGTGTAGGTGTAGCCCGCGGTCATGCCGGTGTAGGCGTCGATGACGATACGGTCAGCCTCGATGCCGGTGTTGTCGTAGGAGAACATTTCGGTGAAGTTGCTGCCGTCAGAGGAGCGGTAGCAGTTGTAGCTGTCGCCAAGCTTGCGGATGCGCAGATAGTAGGTGCCGGCGGCATTCGTGCCGGGAGCGGACTTGACGCCATCGGTATCGGCGGTCACGGCGCCGTCCACGCGCAGGAAGTCCTGCAGGTCATTGTTGCCGCAGCGGATACCGGCCATGTTCTGGTAGTCGTCGCCCTCGGAGGCGAAGAAGCCGAAGAACTGGTAATAGCCGTTGGCGGCGGAGCCGGTGGAGAAGTCGAAGGTGAGGGTGGCGATCCAGTCGCCGGAGACGGGGACCTCCACCAGGTCCTCGGGGGTACTGGCCTGGGCGCCGGAGTTCTGCCCGTTGCAGGGCTCCACGGCGTAACGGGTGGTCACAAGGGTCAGGCCGTCGGAGGACTGACTGGCGCTGTTTTTGCCCTTAATCTCGTACTTGTCGGCGTCCTCCGCCTTGGTGAAGTCCACACTCTCGGGCAGCGGGGTTTCCACATAAGGCACGGGCTCGGTTTTGGTTTCGCCGCAGCGCTTGCATGTAAAGGTGCGCACGCCTTCGGCTTCCGGGGTGGGCTCGGTGGTGACGGTTCCCTCGTCCCAGTCATGGCCCAGCGCTTCGGTCTCGCTGTCGGTGTAGGAGTCGCCGCATTTTTTGCAGGTATGGGTGGTGAAGCCCTTTTCCGTGCAGGTGGGCGCGGTGACGACGTCCTCGTACTCATGCTCGCAGGGGGTATGCTGCAGGGACAGGTAGCGGTAGATCATCGTGGCGACCTCGTCGCGGTTGGCGTTGGCCTTGGGATCGAGGAAGGATTCGCCGTTATGGCCCTTGCCGTTGATGATGCCCTTGCCCACAGCCCAGCTCATGGGCTCCTTGGCATAGTTGCTGACGGTTTGGGCGTCGGGGAAGCCGGAGAGCACGGCGGGATCGGGCGTGTCGGAGGGGTTTTCAAAACGATAGATGAAGGCGGCGATCTGCTCGCGGGTGACAAAGCCGTTCGGATTGAACTGCGTGTCGGTGACGCCCTTGGTGACGCCGTTCTGCACAGCCCAGAGGATGGCCTTATAATACCATCTGCCGGTCTCCACATCGGTGAACTGCATGTTGCCGCTGACCTCGGGCTCGCCCGACAGGCGGTAGAGGATCTGCACGATCATGGCGCGGTTGGTGGGGACCTTCGGGCTGAAGGTCTTGGGGTTGTCGCTGGTGCCGTTCATGATGCCGTTGGCGATCATATAGTCGACGCCCTCGTGGGCCCAGGTGCCCTCAGCGGGCGCGTCGACGAAGTCCTTGCTGGGGCAGTCATGCTCCTCGGCATGGGTGACGACGATGCAGCTCATCAGCAACGCGGCGCTCAGAACCAGCGCCAGGACTTTTCTCAGGTGTTTCATAGCCGTTTCCTCCTGAATCTTTTCTTCTTTTCCCGCGGGTTCGCATTGATTGAAAGTGCGCAGAATAAAACGCCGGATCGAGCAGTATTCTTAAAAAATCCGACATTTACGGAAGATATTCAAACATAATGCAAAAGCGCGGAGTTTCTGTGTTTAGTCTATCCCATCGCCGGGATTTTGTCAATGCAGACGGGGACTTTCTGCCGGGATTTTCCGGCATGGCCGCGCATATGCTTGCCTGAGGTGAGCGTATGGAAGAGGAAAAGATCCCTCTGATCGAGCCGGAAGCAGCGGCTCGGATCCCTTGCCGTGTGCCAAGGCGTCCGAAGCGTGTCGGGGCGCTGTCCGGGCGGATTCGGATGACGCTGGCCCTCGGGCTGTGCATGGCGGCGCTGCTGTGCCGGATCCTGTGGCCGGAGAGCGCCGCATCGCTGCGGCGCTGGGTGGTGGGCGACGGCAGCGAGCAGGTGCAGCAGGCGTTTTTCAGCATGGAGCAGGCGCTGGAGGAGGGAGAGGGACTGGGGGAGGCCTGGGCGGCGTTCTGTACGGAACTGAGCGATGAGCCGGCTTGACGTCCGCCCCGGCTTTGTCGTCCTTTGCTGCCTGGCCTGCTTTCTGCTGCCCGGTGGCGTATTCTGGTCGGCGCTCCTGCTTGGAGCGGCCCATGAGCTGGGACATCTGGCGGCGCTTTGCCTGTGCGCGGTGCCGGTGCGGAGGATCCGGCTGGGGGCTCTGGGTGCCGTGATCGAGACGGGGACCATGGCGCCGAGAACTGAATTTGTCTGTGCCCTGGCGGGTCCGGCGGTGAATCTGCTGGCATGCTGGGCGCTGCGCAGGGGCCTGCCGGGAGCGGCGATCCTATCCCTGGCGATGGGCGCGGGAAATCTGCTGCCCCTGTATCCGCTGGACGGGGGCAGGGCGCTGCGCGCGGCGTTGATTGCGGCGCTTCCGCTGCGCGCTGCCGCGGCTGTGGGCGGGGCGGCGGAGGCACTGACGCTGGCTGTCCTGGCCGTGGGAGCGCTGCTGCTGTGTCGCCGGTTCGGCGCCGGACCGGCAGCGCTCTATGCGCTGCTGCTGGCGAACCTGGCGCGGGAGCGCAATTTCATGTTGCCATCCGGACCGATCCCGGATATAATGAAAAAAACAACTGCGCGAGGTAAGACATGACTGACATGCTCCGGCGGATCCTCCCCACGGTGGCCAAGCCCGCCCGATATGTGGGCGGAGAGTACAACGCCGTTATGAAAAATAAAGAGGAGATCGAGGTGCGGGTGGCGTTCTGCTTCCCGGACCTCTATGAGCTCGGCATGTCCAATCTGGGTTTCCGCATCCTCTACGGTGTGATGAACGAGATGCCCGGCGTCTGGTGTGAGCGGGTCTTCGCCCCCTGGGGCGATATGGAGCAGGCCATGCGCGACAATGCCATCCCCCTGTTCGCCCTGGAGAGCCGGGACCCGGTGAAGGCGTTTGATATGATCGCCTTCTCCATCGGCTATGAAATGAGCTATACCAATGTGCTCAATATGCTGCTGCTGGCGGGGGTGCCCCTGCACGCAGACGAGCGGGATGGCCTGGAGAACATCGTATTTGCCGGCGGCACCTGCGCTTACAATCCCGAGCCGCTGGCGGCGTTCGTGGATTTCTTCTCCCTGGGCGAGGGAGAGGAGCTGACCGTACAGATCGTGGAGCTCTACCGGCGGGCCAAGCGCGAGAACTGGTCGAAGCATGCCTTTCTCCTGGCGCTGAGCAAGCTGGAGGGGATCTATGTGCCCTCCTTTTATGAGCATACCTACAACCCCGACGGCACCATCGCCGCCATCACGCCCCTGTACGGCGCGCCGGCGACGGTGACAAAGCGGATCATCGAGGACCTGGACAGCGCCTACTATCCCGCGAAGACCATCGTGCCCAACACGGAGATCGTCCACGACCGCACGAATCTGGAGGTCATGCGAGGCTGCATCCGGGGCTGCCGGTTCTGCCAGGCGGGCTTCTGCTACCGTCCGGTGCGCAAGCGCAGCGCGAAGGTGCTGTGCGAGCAGGCGAGGGAAGCGCTGGAGGATTCCGGCAACCACGAGATCACCATGTCCAGCCTGTCCACCTCCGACTACCGCGAACTGGCGCCGCTGATGGACGAGCTGCTGGACTACACCATACCCCGGAAGATCAATCTCTCCGTGCCATCCCTGCGGGCGGACAACTTCTCAAGGGAATTGATGCTCAAGCTGCAGAAGGTGCGCAAGAGCGGCCTGACCTTCGCCCCGGAGGCGGGCACCCAGCGCCTGCGCGACGCCATCAACAAGAACGTCACCGAGGAGGAGATCCTCACCACCTGCGCCACCGCCTTCTCCGGCGGCTGGAACAACGTGAAGCTGTACTTCATGCTGGGCCTGCCCACGGAGACGGACGAGGACGTACAGGGCATCGCGGAGCTCGTGTACAAGGTCATCAAGACCTGGCGGGCGAACGCGGTCAATAAAAAGCGGGGCCTGCGGGTGCACGTGTCCACGGCCTATTTCGTCCCCAAGCCCTTCACCCCCTTCCAGTGGGAAAAGCAGGACACGCCGGAGGAGTACACCCGCAAGCAGAAGCTGCTCAAATCCATGATGCTGTCGAAAAGCGTCGAGTACAACTGGCATGCGCCGGATCTTTCCCGCCTCGAGGCGGTGCTGGCCCGGGGCGACCGGCGGCTGTGCGCCGTGCTGGAGGAGGTCGTGCGCCGGGGCTGCCGTCTGGACGGCTGGGACGAGTATTTCGATTATCAGACCTGGCTGGACGTGTTCCGCGATCTGGGGATCGACCCGGACTTCTACACCACCCGGGGTTACGGCGACGACGAGATCTTCCCCTGGCAGACCATTTCCGTGGGCGTTCGCCGGGAGTTCTTCCGGCGGGAACGCGATCGGGCCTACCGGGGCCTGACGACCCCCGACTGCCGCACGGCCTGCAGCGCCTGCGGGGCGGACAAGCTTCTCAGGGAGGTGGATTGCGATGCTTAGGGCGCGGTTTTCCAAAACGGGGGACGCGATCTGGATGTCCCATCTGGATCTGATGCGGGTGCTCCAGCGCGGCTTCCGCCGGGCCGGGCTCCTGCTGGCCCATTCCCACGGCTACACGCCGCACCCGAATCTATCCCTGGCTCTGCCTCTGTCCGTGGGCGTTTCCAGCGTCTGTGAGATCATGGATTTCGAGCTGGAAGAGGGGCAGGACGCCTCGAATCTGTGCGAACGCCTCAACCGGGTGCTGCCCGCGGGGGTCGAGATCGCCGAGGTCTATGAGGGCGAAATGAAGGTAAAGCATTTGAAATGGCTGCGGATCGCCCTGACCATGGAGTACGACAATGGCGTCCCGGCAGGCGCGGCCCAGGCCATCGAAGCGCTGTTCGGGCGCGACGAGCTCCTGTTTGAGAAAAAGACGAAGAGCGGCGCCGTCGTCACCCAGAACATTCTGGAAATGATGAAGGAGCTGAGCGTGACGCAGCCGGATGAGAACACCCTGCATCTGGAGTGTCTGATCTCGGCCCAGGACCCGGCCCTCAATCCCGCCCGCATCCCCGAGGCCGTCGACCGGGAGCTGCCGGCTTATGCGCCGGACTTTTCTTCCGTGGCACGCATGCAGGTGCTGACCGAGGATGGGACGGTATTTCGTTAATCGGTGGATCGTGTGTTTGGAAACAAAGAAGGAGTTTTGTTATGAGTGTAAAGGTTGTTTACTGCAAAACCGAACAGGTTACGACGCAGACCATCGTCACGAAGGGCGTATTGGATGAATCCTCTGTTCCATTCTGCATCCGGAGCGAAAAAGAAACCTATGTCTTCAACGATCTTCGTGAAGTAAGCATAGCCTGGATCAAACCTTTGGGGAGAATGATTCGGGTGCGGAATGGTTCCGATACGCTTTTTTTCACCGTGCCGAGAATCTTTATCGATAAGGGAACGGGGTTTGCGGTGATCAATTCCGCCGCAACGACGCGGGCCTGTCACAGGATGAAGCAGGAGATGGAACGCCAGCGTGCGCAGAAATAATACGTTCATAATCCGCTGTGTACCCTTCTTCGGAAGGGAATACAGCGGATTTTTTGCCGTCGTGATTGCTTTTTATGGGCAAATGATATATCATAATACAAATCTGAGGGGGGGTCCGGCGATGGAAGCGCGGCTGACAAAGATCGACAGCGCAGAGGCAGCGCGATATCTCGGCGTGCGCGGCGCGCCGGATCCAGAATTGCTTGACCGGGTCGAGGCCCTGGGCTCAGACCTCATGGCGGCGGCGAAGCCGCGGCTGGTTTGGCGAAGGCTTCCCATGACGGAGGAGAACGATTATCTGATCGCCGGGCAGGATCTGAGAAACCTGCTTCGGGGCTGCGGAGAAATCGTCCTGTTTGCCGCCACCCTGGGCAGCGAGGTGGAGCTGCTCATCAAACGCACCCAGGTGCGGGATATGGCCGAGGCTCTGATCCTGGACGCCTGTGCCGACGGGGCCATCGAGAACGTGTGCGACAATTTCTGCGCCGATCTGGCCGCACAGGTCGCGCCGAATTATCTCACCGACCGCTACAGCCCGGGCTACGGCGATCTGCCCCTGGGCCACCAGAAGGTCCTGTTCTCCGCGTTGAACGTCACCCGGCGCATCGGCGTCACCCTGACGGAAAGCGGCCTGATGCTGCCCCAGAAATCCGTCACCGCCATCCTTGGCGTGAGTCCCACGCCCCGATCCCGCAGGTCCGGCTGCGGACACTGCCCTATGAGAGATATCTGCGCGTTCCGCAAGGAGGGAAAAACCTGTGAAGACCAATGAGTTTACGTTCCTGGACGGCGGCATGGGCACCATGCTGCAGGCCGCGGGCCTGCCCGTGGGCATGATGCCGGAGCTGTGGAACCTCACCGCGCCGGAGAAGGTGACCGCCGTGCACCGGCAGTACGTCGAGGCCGGCTCCCGGGTGATCTATACCAACACCTTCGGCGCGAACCGCCTCAAGCTGGGCGAAAAGGCCGGTGTTGACGAGGTTGTCAATGCCGCGGTCAAGGCCGCGAAGGCCGCCGCCGCGGGGACAGATACGAAGGTTGCCCTGGACGTGGGTCCCCTGGGCCAGCTTCTGGAGCCCCTGGGCACCCTCACCTTTGAAGAGGCTTATGATATCTTCCGCGAGATCATGGTCGCCGGCGGCAAAGCCGGGGCGGATCTTGTGGTCATCGAGACAGAGAGCGACCTCTATGAGGTCAAGGCTGCCGTGCTGGCAGCGAAGGAGCATACGAATCTGCCCGTGTGGGTCACCATGACCTTCGAGGCCTCCGGCAGGACGTTTCTGGGCGTCAGTGTGGGAGCCATGGCCCTCACGCTCGACGGTCTGGGCGTGGACGCGCTGGGCTTCAACTGCTCCCTGGGCCCCAGGCAGCTCATGCCCATGGTGGAGGAGCTGCGCCGCTGGACGGATCTTCCCCTGATCCTCAAGCCCAACGCCGGACTGCCCGACCCGGAGACCGGCGCATACACCATCACCCCCGCAGAATTCGCCGAAGAAATGCGCGAGGCCGTTTCCATGGGCGTTGGCATCGTCGGCGGCTGCTGCGGCACCACGCCGGAATTTATCCGGGCATTGGTGGGCGCATTACGGGATATGCCTGTGCCCGACCGGCCTTCTGCTGACCGCCGTGGCGTCTGCTCGGCCCGTCGGATCTCGGAATTCGGCGGCGTCCAGGTCATCGGCGAGCGCATCAATCCCACGGGCAAGAAGCGCTTCCAGCAGGCCCTGCGGGAGGGGGATATGGACTATATCCTCGAGCGGGCCGTGGAGCAGCAGGACGCCGGGGCACAGATCCTGGATATCAACGTGGGTCTGCCCGGCATCAACGAGCCGGAGATGATGGCCCGCGTGGTCAAGGCGGTGCAGAGCGTTTCCGATCTGCCGCTGCAGATCGACGCCTCCGATCCCGCCGCCATCGAGGCGGGCCTGCGGGCCGTGAACGGCCGGGCCATCGTCAACTCCGTCAACGGAAAGCCCGAGGTGCTGGAGAAGATCCTGCCCCTGTGCAAAAAATACGGCGCCGCCGTGGTTGGCCTGACTATGGACGCCGACGGCATCCCCGAGACCTGGCAGAAGCGTGTGGAGCTCGCAAAGCGGATCGAAGCCGCCTGCGTCCATCACGGAATCCCCAGGCGGGATTTGCTGATCGACTGCCTGACGCTGACCATTTCGGCCCAGCAGGAGCAGGCCAACGAAACTCTGACCGCCGTGGAACATGTCAGCCGGGAGATGGGCCTGGGCTCCGTGCTGGGCGTGAGCAACATCTCCTTCGGCATGCCGGAGCGCGAGCACATTACCGTCAGCTTCCTTACCCAGGCCCTGCGCGCCGGCCTGACCCATCCCATCGTCAACCCCAATCAGAGCGCCATCATGGACGCGATCTGCGCCTTCCGGGCGCTGTCCGGCGAGGATGAGAGGGGAGAGGCGTATATCGCCCGCTTTGCCGGGCGCAAGAAGGACGAGCCCGTCAAGGAATCCCACGAGCTGACCCTGGCGGAGGCCATCGGCCGCGGTCTCAAATCGGAGACCCGGGAGCTGACCCGCAGGGCGCTGGAGACCATGTCGGAGCTGGATGTGGTGGATCAGCTCCTGATCCCGGCCCTGGACCGGATCGGCGAGCGCTACGAGCGCCAGGAGATCTTCCTGCCCCAGCTCATCAGCGCCGCCGGCGCGGTGTGCGAGGGCTTCGAGCTGGTACGGGCCGGTCTGGCCGGCAAGGGTGAACACAGCGTCAGCAAGGGAAAGATCATCCTCGCCACCGTGCAGGGCGATATCCACGACATCGGCAAGAACATCGTCAAGGTGGTGCTGGAGAACTACGGCTATACCGTGCTGGATCTGGGCCGGGACGTGCCGCCGGAACGGGTGGTGGAGGCGGCCATCCGGGAGGATGTGTACCTGGTTGGCCTGTCCGCACTGATGACCACCACCGTGGGCGCCATGGAGCAGACCATCAAGGCGCTGCGTGAAAGCGGACACGATTGCCGCGTCATGGTGGGCGGCGCCGTGCTGACGCCGGAGTACGCCGAGAAGATCGGCGCGGACTATTATGCCCGGGACGCAAAGTGCAGCGCCGATATCGCGAAAAAAGTCCTGGGCTGAGCGGTTGCGAAAACCAGGAAAATCGGTTATAATAACATTTACTGTAAATCCGTGTAAAATCCATTCATCCGGGAGGCTGCTATGGCTGAGGAACTGAAATTCGAACCCAAAAACTTTATCGAGAGCTTCATCGTCGAGGATCTGGCCCCCGGCGGCCAGTATGAGGGCATGCAGGTGCACACCCGGTTCCCTCCGGAGCCCAACGGTTATCTGCACATCGGCCACTGCAAGGCCCTGTGCATCGACTTCGGCACCGCGGAGCGCTTCGGCGGCATCTGCAACCTGCGCATGGACGACACCAACCCCGCCAAGGAGGATACGGAGTACGTCGAGGCCATCCAGGACGACATTCACTGGCTGGGCTTCGACTGGGGCGACCGGTTCTACTACGGCTCTGATTATTTTGAAAAGGATTACGAGCTGGCCGTGGAGCTGATCAGGAAGGGCCTGGCCTATGTGTGCCAGATGACCCCGGAGGAGTTCAAGGCCAACCGCGGCGACGTGGGCGTGCCCGCTGTGTCGCCTTACCGCGACCGCCCCATCGAGGAAAGCCTGGATCTGTTCGAGCGGATGCGCAAGGGTGAATTCCCCGAGGGCTCCATGACCCTGCGGGCGAAGATCGACCTGGCTTCCGGCAATTTCAACATGCGCGATCCGGTCATCTACCGCATCCGCTACATCGACCATCACCGCCAGGGAAACAAGTGGTGCATCTATCCCATGTACGACTTCGCCCATCCCGTGCAGGACGCCCTGGAGCACATCACCCATTCCCTTTGCTCCCTGGAATATGAGGACCATCGGCCCCTTTACAACTGGTTTGTGGACAATCTGACCCTGCCCTCCAAGCCCCGGCAGATCGAGTTTGCCCGCCTGGGCATCAACCACACCGTCATGTCCAAGCGCAAGCTGCGCGCCCTGGTGGAGAAGGGCTATGTGTCCGGCTGGGACGATCCCCGGATGCCCACCCTGTGCGGCCTGCGACGCCGCGGCTACACGCCGACGGCGATCCGCAGCTTCACCGAGCGCATCGGCGTGGCGAAGGTGCCCTCCACGGTGGAGTACGCCTTCCTTGAGCACTGCCTGCGCGAGGACCTCAACGAGAACGCCGAGCGCACCATGGCGGTGCTGCACCCCGTGCGTCTGACGGTCACGAATTATCCCGAAGGGCGCGGCGAGACCTTCCAGGTGGAAAACAACCCGCTCCATCCCGAGCAGGGCACCCATGAGATCAGCTTCTCCCGGAACCTGTGGATCGAGGCCGAGGACTTCCTGGAGGCGCCCATTCCCAAGTATAAGCGCCTGTATCCCGGCAACGAGGTCCGCCTCAAGGGCGCCTATCTGGTGCGCTGCACCGGCTGCGTGAAGGACGAGGCGGGGAATATCACCGAGGTGCTGTGCGAGTACGATCCCGACTCCCGCGGCGGCAACCCCGCCGACGGCCGCAAGGTCAAGGGCGCGACCATCCACTGGGTGGACGCCGAAACCTGCCTGGACGCCCAGGTGCGCCTGTACGACAACCTCTTCACCGATCCCGATCCCGACGGCCCGGACAAGGACTTCCTGGAGTATCTGAACCCCGAGTCCCTGCAGATTCTCGACGGCTGCAAGGTGGAGGCTTCCATGGGCGCCATCGCGGCGGATTTCGACAGGAAGGAGAATCGCGCGGCCCACACCGCGCCGTCGTTCCAGTTCATGCGCACGGGTTATTTCTGCCTGGATAACCGGGATTCCACGGCGGACAAGCCGGTGTTCAACCGCAGCGTCAGCCTGAAGGATTCCTTCAAACCCGCAAAATGATTATTTGCCGCAACGCGGCAGGTCAGGAGATAGATACAATGATCAATGTTATCGGACTTGGATACATCGGCCTTCCCACGGCGCTGATGTTTGCGTCCCACGGCTGCGAGGTGGTGGGCACGGATTACAATCCCCAGCTCATCGCCACCCTCAACGCCGGCCACGCGTCCTTCGAGGAGAAGGGCCTGGACGAGCTGTTCGCCGACGCCCTCAGCAAGGGCATCCGCTTCTCCACAGAGTATCAGAAAACCAATATGTATATCGTCGCCGTCCCCACGCCCTACGACAAGGACAGCAAGAAGATCGACGCGACCTATGTGGTGAACGCGGTCAGGAGCGTCATGGAGGTCTGCCCCAAGGGGGCCATCGTGGTCATCGAGTCCACCATTTCCCCGGGCACCATCGACAAGTTCGTCCGCCCCGTGGTGGAGGAAGCCGGCTTTGTCATCGGGCAGGATCTGCATCTGGTCCATGCGCCGGAGCGCATCATCCCCGGCAACATGGTCTATGAGCTGCTGCACAACTCCCGCACCATCGGCGCCGACGAGCCCGAGATCGGCGAGCAGGTGAAGAACGCCTATGCCAGCTTCTGCCAGGGCGAGATCGTCGTCACCGACATCCGCACCGCGGAGATGACCAAGGTGGTGGAGAACACCTTCCGCGATATCAACATCGCCTTTGCCAATGAGCTGGCGAAGATCTGCCGCAGCGACAATATGGACGTGTATGAGATCATCCGCATCGCCAACAAGCATCCCCGGGTGAACATCCTCTCGCCGGGTCCCGGTGTGGGCGGCCACTGCATCAGCGTGGATCCCTGGTTCCTGGTGGGCGACTATCCCATGCTGGCGAAGATGATCCTCTGCGCCCGCACCACCAACGACTCCATGCCGGAGTTTGTGCTCGAGCGAGCGCGCGACGTCATGAAGCAGGAGGGGCTGACGGATCTGTCCCGGGTGGGCTTCTACGGCCTGACCTATAAGGAAAACGTGGACGACGTCCGCGAGAGCCCCACGCTGCAGATGCTTGACAGCATGGATCGCCATCTGGCCGGCGGCCAGGTGAAGGTCTACGATCCCTGGGTCAGCCGGGATCTGGTGCCGAATCAGTACCACGATTTCGACGCGTTCCTGCGCGATGTGGATATGGTCGTCATCCTGGTGGGCCACAGCCAGCTGCGGGAGAATATGGACGCCCTGAAGGATAAGGTGGTCCTCGATACCCGCCACATCTGCTTCCTGCCCGGTACCCACAGACTGTGATGACCGGATTTCAAGGCTTTTCCCCGGAGACCGTCGATTTCCTCTGGGGCCTGCGGTTCAACAACAACCGCGAGTGGTTCGAGCCCCATAAGCAGCAGTATATCCGGACGCTTTATGAGCCCATGAAGGCTCTGGCGGCGGAGCTGTACCCTGCGATCCGCGCCGATTTCCCGGAGCTGGAGTGCAAAGTCTCCCGGATCTACCGCGACCAGCGCATGCATCCGCCGGTTCCTTATAAGGAGAGCCTGTGGATCTGCTATCGCACCTCGGACCGGATGTGGGGTGAGCAGCCGGTGCTGTTCTTCGAACTGACGCCGGACGGCTACAGCTTCGGCTTCCTGCTCTGGTTCGCAAGGCCTTACCAGATGGAGCAGCTGCGAAAGCAGCTTGCCCTGGAGCCCGGCCCATTTTTGAAAATCGTGGAGGATCTGGAAAAAGACGGAACGCTGCGACTCTCCGGAGAAGCATACAAGAAACCAAAGCCCTGCCCGGATCCGACGCTTACGCGCTTTTTCACCATGAAAAATCTGGCGGTCATCGTCAGCAGAAGCATTGACGAGGCGCTGTACCGTCCGGCGCTGGCCGCGGAGATCGGGCAGACCTTCGAGGCGCTCAAGCCGCTCATGCGTTACTGCCGTCAAGTGATGCTATAATACTGTGTTTTACCGCGCCGGAACACCGGCGCGGTTTTTTACAGGAAATCATCCCGAATATTGCTATTGTGAAATGGCCCGAAACGGTGAACATTAAAAGGGCGGCAGCAACCGCGGATGGGAGGATACAATGAAACGAATTTTTGATCGAATCATGATCGCCCTCGCCGTGAGCCTCAGCCTGTGCGCCCATGCGCTGGCCATGCCGGACGCGCTGGTGCCCGTTGGAAGGACCGTGGGCATTCACCTGCGCGGAGAGCTCACGGTGGCGGAGATCGAGGAGGACTCCGCTGCGTCGGCGCTGCGGGTGGGCGATCGGATCCTGGGCGTGAACGGCGTCAGAACCCAAAGCGTGGAGGAGCTCAGAAGCCTCGTGGGCAGCGCTGACCCGGTAGAGCTTTCGGTGCAGCGGGGCGAACGGGCGCTGCAGCTTTCGGTGCATCCACGCCATGGTCCGTCCGGCGCATATCTCGGCATCCGGGTCCGTGACGGGATCACCGGCCTGGGCACCGTTACATTCTATGACCCGGAAACGGGACGCTTCGGCGCCCTGGGCCATGGGGTGAACGATCCGAAAACCGGGCGGCAGATCACTGCGGTCGGCGGCGGCGTCATGACCTGCCGCGTCGCGAAGGTGGCCCCGGGCAGAAAAGGCGCGCCCGGGGAACTGCAGGGGACCTTTTCTCCGGCGCAGAGCATCGGCAAAATAGAAAAGAATTGCGCAGCGGGGATCTTCGGCGTGCTGACCCCGGAGCAGACCGTGGGCGAAGCCCTGCCCGTGGCGAGCTTGGCGCAGGTACGGCCGGGACCGGCCAAGATCCTGTCCAACGTGAGGGACGATGAGGTGCGTTCCTTTTCCGTCAACGTATTGAAGATCGATCCGACGGACCGGGCAGGACGCAATTATCTGCTGCAGATCTGCGATGAGGAGCTGCTGGCATGCACCGGCGGGATCGTGCAGGGCATGTCCGGCAGTCCCATCGTCCAGGACGGGCGGCTGGTGGGCGCGGTGACCCATGTGCTCGTGGACGATCCCACCATAGGGTATGGCATTTCCATCGGAACCATGCTCGAGGCGGCATATGCCGCCGGTACATAACACGATTTGAAAACATTTTTTGAATCGAGGAAATTTCTGTTGTCAAACAGACATAATTATTATAGAATAGGAGGGAAAAAAGCAAGGGAGTGGTTCATCATGCAGGGGATCAAATATAAGCGCGTACTGCTGAAGCTCAGCGGCGAGGCCCTGGCGGGCGACGCCAAGCGCGGCCTGGACTTCGACGTCATCGGCAAGGTGTGCGACGTGGTCAAAAAGTGCGTGGATATCGGCGTGCAGATCGGCATCGTCGTGGGCGGCGGCAATATCTGGCGCGGCCTCAAGGACGGCGGCGACCGCATGGAGCGCGTCCGTGCCGACCATATGGGCATGCTCGCCACGGTCATCAACGCCCTGGCTCTGGCCGACTCGCTGGAGCAGCGCGGCGTTCCCGTCCGTGTGCAGACCGCCATCGAAATGAATCGCATCGCCGAGCCCTATATCCGATCCAAGGCCATCCGCCATCTGGAGAAGGGCCGCGTGGTAATCTTCGGCTGCGGTACGGGCAACCCCTTCTTCTCCACGGATACCGGCGCGGCGCTTCGCGCGGTCGAGATCGGCGCGGACGCCATCCTGCTGGCAAAGAACATCGACGGCGTCTACTCCGCCGACCCGGATAAGGACGACAGCGCCGTCAAATACGACGTGATCAGCTACGACGAGGTGCTCCGGCAGCATCTGATGGTCATGGACTCCACGGCCACGTCCCTGTCTATGGACAACCATATGCCGATCATTGTCTTTGCGCTGAGAAACCCGGAAAACATTCTTCGCGTCGTCAAGGGCGAAGAAATCGGTACAATCGTAAAGGAGGAAGTATAATATGGTAGATTTTAAGGATTACTCCAGAAAAATGGAACGCACCCTGGAGGTGCTGCAGGAGGAGTTCGGCGCCGTCCGCGCCGGCCGTGCGAACGCCCGGGTGCTCGATCGCATCAGCGTGGAGTACTACGGCTCTGAGACGCCCATCGCTCAGGTGGCCTCCAACCAGTACGGCGGGC
>CADBKB010000023.1 GCA_902795095.1 Oscillospiraceae bacterium | reverse complement strand
AAAAATTCTGACTCCACAGAAAATGATGAGTATATGATACTTGGCCGGCAGAAATGCCGGCCTTTTTCTGTTGTCCTGTTTACAAACGCAATTTTCCATCCTTTCTCTGTAACATTACTGCACATTGCAATTAGAAAGGAGAAAGAAATGAGCGAATACAATAACACCCTTACACTGACACAGGAAGAGATTGAAAATCATCCATTCTGCGACAAGAATCATCACGCGGCCTTTTACCGCATGATTGTTCCAAAGATCTGTGGGAAAACATACGATGACATCGACAATATTGACTGCCGGAAACTCATCGTAGCGCCTGATATTCAGGATTCCTGGTACCGTAACAGGCCGAATGATGTTGATTCGGTTACCCTTACCATGGGTCTTGCCATCAGCGGCCCTAAGGTTGACCACTCCCTGAAGCCCGGAGAAGTACGCTGGACAGATGACTGCGTCACCCTGAAGGAGACAGATCATGAGCAGGTCTGACTGGAGAAACTGGCCAGTCGGGACGAAGGACTGGATAAAGTGCACAGGTATGCGCTGGCTCTGGAATCGGAAAACTGCGGCATCTTTATGCGCAGCTGCTCCCTCACGGTCAGCGCTCTCGCCCTGTTTGCCTCCGGCCGATGGGGCCTCGCCGGCGACCAGATCTCGGATGAAAACTGCGCCCTGCGGATCGACTGCGCCGATCTCGACGTCAAGAGCACCGACGGCGCCATCTGCGACTTCGCCCAGGGCATCGAGCTGGACCGCTGCACCGTCACCGCCCCGGCAAACCATGTGCTGGGGGATTACGCCGTAAAGACCGAAGACCTGCGCATTGCCAGGGAGGTCGTCATCCGGCACACCGGCGCCATGGAGGCGCCGGCGCCCTATACCCACACAGTCACCTTCGTCAATACCCGCGGCGAGGATCCCGCGCCGCAGACCGTCGCGGACGGCGCCTGCGCCGAAGCGCCCGCCCCGCCCACGGCGGAGGGCGCGCGCTTTTCGGGCTGGTGCAGCGATCCGGAATGCACCGCGGCCTTTGATTTCTCCGCGCCGATCACGGAGGATACCCAGCTCTATTCCGCCTGGACCGCCGAAGCCGGCCAGCAAGCCGACCGGTCCGCCCTGGAATCGGCCCTGCTGGAGGCCGCCGCCCTCGACGCCGGCAATTACTCCGAGGCCTCCTTCGCGGTGCTGCAGGCCGTGCTGGCCCATGGCCGGGTCATCGCCGACGATGCGGCCGCCTCCCAGGCGCAGCTCGACGCCGCGGTGGCCTGCATCCGGGCCGCCGTCGCCGCCCTTGCACCGAAGCCGGCGGAAATCGACCGCTCCGTGCTGGCTGAGGCCATCCGCGCGGCGAAGGCGGTGGATCCGTCGGAATACACCCCCCGGAGCTATGCCGTTCTGGACGCGACCCTGGACGCCGCCCAGACCGCCCTGCAAAGCGGCGATCAGGCCATGGTGGATTCCGTGGCCCGCGCCCTGCTGGCCGCCATGAACCTGCTGGAGGCGGCGCAAACGCCCGAGATCCCGGAAGAGGCAAAGGCCCTGGCCGAGGAGATCTCGGACGCCTTCGGCTGCGTCCCTGTCCCGGGCGGGGACGTGTACACCAGTGAATTGGAGGCGGGCCGCTCCTACTTCTTCTGGGAGAGCGTCCGCCTGCACATCGACGCGCCGGTGCATTGCCCGACGCTCTATGTCCACGGCAGAGTGCAGATCGACGGCGGCGAGAAGCTGACCGCCGAGATCCTATTTGCCGACGACGACGCCACCGTCCTGTCCGGCAGCATCCTCTGCCCCGAGATGGACAACCCGCCGGCGGCTGAAACGACGGTGCGCAACGGCGTGACCGCCATCGGCGGCCTCGAGATCGTCGGCGGCGACGTCCGCTGTCCGGTCATCTCCAGCGGCCCGGAAACCGTGCACGTTTCCGGCGGCGAGGTGAACGCGGATACGATCAGCGCGCTGTTCGGCTACACGCAGGAAGGCGGCACGGTGAACGCCGGGAGCATCTGGGCAAGGGAGGGCTTCTGCGTCTCCGGCGGCACGCTGAATCTCGGCAGCGCCAATTCCGAGTTCTTCCGGTTCGTCGGCGGCGTCATCACCATCTCCGGCACCCTCAGCTACAATTCCGAGGCCCCGCATACGGTCGAGATCGTCTTCCCCATGTACATCGCGGTCCCGGAGGGCGGCGTCTACGCCGACGGACGCTTCCTGGATCAGAACGGGGCGCCCGCTGAGACCGTGCGCCTGGAAGCGGGTCCCGTCACCCATCCCTTCCGGGATGTGCAGCCGAACGCCTATTACTATGAAGCCATGCTCTGGGCCTATGCGCACGAGCCGCAGATCACCAAAGGCACGACGGCCAGCACATTCTCCCCCAACGCCGCGTGCACCCGCGGCCAGGTGGTGACCTTCCTCTGGCGCGCCCGGGGCTGTCCGGCGCCGAAGCACAGGACGCTCCCCTTCACGGATGTGGCGGAGGACGCCTTCTATTACGAAGCGGTCCTCTGGGCGGTGGAGAACGGGATCACCAACGGTGTGGACGCCTCCCATTTCGGCCCCGGGCAGAGCTGCACCCGGGCCCAGGTGGTGACCTTCCTCTGGCGCGATGCGCTCCTGCCGGAGCCGAACGGCGGCGGCAATTCCTTCACGGACGTCATCGGCGGCTATTATGTCAGAGCCGTTGCCTGGGCTGTGGAGAATCATATCACCAACGGCACCGACGATACCCACTTCAGCCCCGACGTTGCGTGCACCCGCGGCCAGATCGTGACCTTCCTGTACCGCGCCATGGGCAGGGCATAAGCCGCACAAACCGTAAAAAAACGCTGTCTCAAGCCGGCGAAGAGCCGAATTGAGACAGCGTCTTTTTGTCCGCGGGCAGTTGTTTTGAAGGATCCGGGCCTCAGGCAAAGCGCCGGTACAGGAAGGTCACGCACTGCGCCCTCGTGCAGCCGCCGTCCGGGGCAAAGGCCGCCGGGCTGACGCCGTCGGTGATCCCGTTCTCCACGGCCCAGCGCACGGCGGAATCATAGAATGCCCCCGGCGTTACGTCCGCAAAGGGGCTTTCGCCGCCGGCGGGCGCCGGGCAGCCGGGGGCCCGCCACAGGAGGGTGACCGCCTGGCCGCGAGTGACAGGCGCATCCGGGCTGAAGCGGGCGGCGGAGGTGCCGTTGGTGATCCCCCGCTCCGCGGCCCAGAGCACCGCGGTGTGATAATAGGCGTCCGGCTTGACGTCCGCGAAGCTCTCCGTGTCCGCCGCCGGCGCCGGCTGTCCGTTCGCGCGCCAGAGGAAGGTAAGAAACTGCGCCCTTGTGCAGATCTCCTCCGGCCCGAAGGCCGTTTGGGTGAGGCCGTTGGCGACGCCGCTGCGCACCGCCCAGTCGATGGGCAGATGGGCGTAGCTCGTGACCGGCGGCAGATCCGCAAAGATCTCGCCGGAACAGGGAGGCTCCTCCGCCGCGGCGCGGCGCGCGTCCAGCGCCGCCAGAAAGTCCGGCACACTGACATAACCCCAGCCGTAGTACGGATCAAAGCCGGGCTCGCCCAGATCCAGCGCGCTTGCCCTGAGCAGCTCCGCAAACGCCTCGGCGTCGATGCTCCTGTCCGCCTGCTTCGCCATGGCCGCCATGGCGGCCACCACCGGTGCCGCGAAGGAGGTGCCGGTACGCCTGGCGGTGCTGCCGTCGAGGAAGAGGGATGTGATATCCGTCCCCGGCGCGCTGACCGTCACCGCGTCGTTGAAATAGGAATATTCGTCGTCAAAGGCCACGCCGTCCTCCGTCTTCCTGCAGGCGGACACGGTGATCACGCAGTCATAGGCAGCGGGGTACATATATTGGTCCGGGCCGCGCCTCGCGCCGGCGGAGTAATTTCCCGCGCAGGTCACCAGGATGACCCCCTTGTCGGCAGCCTCCCTGCAGGCCCGGTACAGGATCTCATTGTCCTTTGTCCCGCCGATGCTGAAGGTGATGACGTCCGCTCCCAGCTCCACGGCCCTGTTGATGCCCGCCACGGCAGTTCTGACGTCGGTCTTTCCGCCGTTCCGGGTGATGCACACGGGCAGGATATTCACATGGGGGACCATGCCGTCCACGCCGATGCGGTTGTTCACCGTCGCCGCCAGCAAGCCCGTCACAAAGGTGCCGTGGTAATCGTCCAGGCCGTCCTCCTCCGAGGAGAGCGCCACATAGTCCAGGATGCGGGCCTCCGCCAGATCCGGATGGTCCGCCATGACGCCGGAGTCCACCACCGCCACGGTGACGCCGTCGCCCAGGCGGTCCCGGCGGCCGGCCCGGTCCGTATGGTTCCAGCCGGCGCCGGCGCCGACGGAGCGCAGATTCCACTGCTCCGTCTCATATCCGACGTCCTGGGTCGTAAGAATATCGTTGGTCGTCCAGCATTCCACCTCTCCAAGCAGGGACAGCGCCCCCACGCCCAGGAGCGTATCGCTGTAATACAGCCCATCGTCCACCGGCGCACAGCCGGTCAATTCCGCCAGCGCGGGCGAAACGGGCTCGGCCAGGCGGACAAGATAGCCGTCGTGGGCCGGCGCCGGGGGCGCGGCCGCGGCAGGCGGGGTCATCAGCGCCGCGGCCAGCAGCAGGGATAGCATGCGTTTCATCGTTTTTCCTCCGCCGCTCCCCCGGTCGTCCGCCGTCCGGGGGAGCGCTTTGTGCATATGTGGATGGGAGCGCACGGGATCTCTATTTCCCGTCCATGGCGCGGTACAGGAAGGTCACCACCTGGCCTCTCGTGCAGGTACTGCTCGGCGCGAAGGCGGTGGGCGTCATGCCGTTGGTGACTCCCTCCTCCACCGCCCAGGCCACGGCTTTGGCATAGAAGGCCGATTCGGACACGTCGGTGAAGTCCGTCTTTGTGCGCTTCGGCTCCGCCTTGCCCGCGAAGCGCCACAGGAAGGTCACGATCTGGCCTCTGGTGCAGGTGGCGTCCGGAGCAAAGGCGGTGGGCGTCATGCCATTGGTGATTTCGTTCTCCACCGCCCAGGCCACGGCTTTTTCATAGAAGGCGCCGGGCTTGAGATCGGTGAAGCCGGTTTTGGCGGTCCCGGGCTCCGGGCAGCCGGCGGCGCGCCACAGGAAGGTCACCACCTGACCTCTCGTGCAGCCCCGCTCCGGTCCGAAGTGCGTCTCGTCGATGCCGTTGGTGATCTGCGGTCGGGCATAGAAGGCCCAGTAGACCGGCTCAAAGTAGAAGGCGTTCTCATTGCGCACATCGACGAATACCGTCTTGTCGAGCTTCTCCCGGAGGCTGACGGTTTTGACAAGGCAGTTGGTCGGCGCTTCGGCGCCCTCCGCTCTGCCGCCGTCGCCGTCGTCCATGATCAGCAGGCTGTAGTCGCCCATCGGCAGGCCCGTCCAGGCGTGGGTATAGGCGCCCTTCTCCAGGGGGATCCAGCCGTCGGCGGCGTCCGGCGAGGCCAGGATCTCCCCGACGCGGCCGGCGTCCGCCGGCGGCAGCAGCAGGGCCTTGTATTTGCCATAGTAGATGTTCTGTGCCGGGACGGACTGCGCGGAATCGTAGGATCCGCCCACCAGATCGGCAGCGTCGAGCAGGATCGCGCCGTCGCTGCTGACCTCGTCCGTCGGCACCGTGACGCTCACCAGGCCGTCGTGCTCCCGGATCTTCACGTCGGTCACGTCGATCTCCTGCTCGATGACCCTCGGCGGCGTCACGGAATCCTCCGCCCGCAGGCGGTAGACGCCGTTGAACCGGATGGGCCACCGGCCGCTGAGGTTCGTTCCCGTCTCCGAGGTGACGGGCCAGCCGTTGATGGTGACGGCGCTGACCTTCGCCACAGAGGCATTCTTGATCGCGGACCAGTGCAGCGCGGGGGCCGTGTCGCTGCCGTTGAAGGCCAGCGACGCCTGCAGCACCCCCTTGTCGATCTGCCTCAGGTTCAGCACCTCGGCGCTCCAGGTGTCGTCGGTGGTGCCGCTGTCGGCGCCGGGATGGAGGACCCGCGTCCAGTAGATGCCGTTCTGCGAAACCGCGAAGGTGCCGGAATCCGAAGCGCTCATCTTGTTGAAGCCCGTGCCGTCGAAATAGTAGACCTCGAAGGTGTTGCCGTTCAGCTTCGGCGCCGCGGGGTCGGCGGTGTCCGGCTCGAAGCAGATTTCCAGGCCGTCGGTGGAGCCGACGGCGTCGGGCAGCGGCTTGCCGTCCTTCCGGAAGCCGGCCGTATACGGCGGGACGGAAACGGTACCGTTCGGATCGGAGCCGGTGGACAGGAACCACAGCGCCTCCAGGGTCGTCGCGGTCACATTGCCGGAGACGTCGACGGCGGAAATGCTGAAGGTATCGTTATGGGATAGCTCGCCGAAGTCATAGCACCACAGCAGCTGATCCGGATCCAGGGAGACCACGTTTTCCTCGCTCTGCGGATCGGTGATCTGCTTTCCGTTGACGGTCAGGCCGGCGATGCCGTTGTTGTCCAGGATATAGAGCTTCAGCGGGACCGTGCCCTGGACGACGGAGCCGGTATCCGGGAAGCTCCGGCTCCAGATCAGCAGCGGGCTGGCTCCGTCGTAGGCCGGGATGGGCGCCACGTTGCCGCTGTAGCGCTCGGTCATGCGGTCGAAAACCGCCGATTTGCCGACGACCGTGACGGTGACCCGGAATGTTTCGTTCCTCTCGTTCCCGCCCAGCTCGATGCGAACGGGCGCGTTGCCGCCGGTCTCGTTCGTGATCGTGATGACGTTCCTGCCGTTGTTTATCTTCGCGAATTCCGGGTTTGTGCTGGTCACCGTGACCTCGCCCTGGAAGTACAGGTCGATGGATTCGGCCACGGTATCGAAGGTGAAGTACGTCCCCTGCTCGCCCGTCGCCAGGTTGCCGCGCATGGGCGTCTCCCGGGTCTGCCCCGTCCCCCAGCTGTCCTCGTTGGCGAAGCCCCAGTTCTGGGAGGCCGGGTTGGCGGAGTTCTGATCGTAGCGGCTGTCATTGCGGTTATAGAAGCTGAAAGCCTCGTTGTCGCGGTGGATGTCGATGCCGCTGCCCGCCTCGGTCACTTCGAAGGCAACGGAGAAGGTGGTGTTCGTGTCGGTGTCGGTGACGTGGAGCACGCCGCTGCCCGTGGCGACGGGCGTGATGGAGATGGCGCCGGAGACCAGGCCCTGGCGGGCGCGGCTCTGCCGGAAGCTCAGGATGCCGATGTTCCGGCCGTCCTCGTCGCCGATCTCCTCCAGGGCGATGACCGGCCTGGTGTTGCGGGCGCTCACCGCCGAGACGGGGATCTTGGTGGTGGTGCCCAGGGGAATGACGATGGCGTGGGCGGCGGAGAAGCTGGTGAAGGCCTCCACCTGCCGTTCGCTGGCGTTATTCACGGTGCAGTACTCGTCGTTGACCGCCGTGTCGACGCCGTATTCCTGGGTGGTCATGGCGCTGGCGTCGCTGAACAGCTCCACCCTGATCTGCGCGTGCTTCGATTCATCCGCGCAGAAGACCGCGGAAGGCACCCGGATCGAGCCCTTCACCCGCTTGCCGTAGCCGTCGCGGATGTTGCTGTTCGAGTTCCGGCCGGTGCCGTCGTCGCTGTACAGGAAGATGACGCCTCTGTCCGCTTCGTCGGCGGCCTCCTGGGTCTTGAGCAGATCGCCCAGCGACTCCTGCACGCCGATCTGCAGATCGCTGTCCGTCAGCGGCAGCGGACTGTAAATCGGTTCGCCGCCGTCGTCATAGCCGGAGACATAGGAGAATTGGGCATAGACGTTTTTCGCTTCCTCCGAGCCATGGTTGGCGGCCACAAATTCGACCGAGAGATTCGTGCCGGCGCCGTCGTCGGTGACAGAGGCGGGCATGATCGTCAGATCCTCCACGCTCAGGTCCGGCTTCTTCTCAACGGTGAACAGTCTGAGGGCGTCGGTGACGCCGTTGTAGGGCGACACGCCGTTCTCGTCTGTGTATTCCGACAGGACCAGCGTAAACTCGTTGCCCTCGGCCAGATTGTGCGCCAGCGGACTGCAGTCGCCGGAGAGCTCAATGGCCTGGCCGGAGTATACATTCTCTTTGATCTTCCACGCGGCCAGGGTCTGCCCGTCGGCCTTCAGTTCTGCGGTGATCGGCTGATTCTCGCTGCCGCGGAAGGCGGAGGTGCCCACATTCTCGGCCAGTACGGTCACGTTCAGGCGGCTGCCCCGGCTGAAGTCCTTCTCCGCGAACAGGATCTTGCCGCTGCCGAGCGCCGCGCTGCCCTGGCCGAAGCTGACCACATAGGTGCCGCGGGTGCTGACGAGGCCGTCCCCGTCATACTTCGGGGTGAGCACATACTGCTCGTTGCCCCGTCCGTCGGTGTAGCTGGCGATGCTCAGCGGCTTCAAAGAGCCCTGGGTCACGGCCAGCAGCTCGCCGTCCTTCGCGCCCTTGACCGTCTGAACATCGGAGAAGGTGAAGGTCTGTCCGTCGCCGAGATCGGAGCCGGTCCTGCCGGAGTCCGCGTCCTCCGCCGCCTTCATCTGCTTGACGGTGGTCACCACGTCCTGCCCGTACATCGCTGTCAGGGCCTCCTCCTGGGCACGGAGCTCGTCGCTGCCGTACAGGTAGGCCAGCTCCCGCTCATTCCGGTCCAGATCCATCCGCACGGCGGCCTCCCAGGTATTCATATCGTGCATGGCCAGCATGGTGCCGTCGCCCCACCTGCCCACGGAGGCGTCGTAGGCGGACATGTACAGGGCGTTGCCGGTGGTGCCCTCCACGGCGCCCATGTAGACCGCATAGAGGTTGTGCCCGTCGTCACTGTTGATATCCACTCCAAGCTTGCCGGAAGCGCCCTCCGCCACGGTGGAGCCGTCGGCGTTCTCATGGACCGGTGGGGTAAAGAAGGGATAGATCATGCCGCCGGCGCCGCCGGTGATGGATTCCAGGGTATCCTCGGGGATCAGATAGCTCGCGCCGTTCATCTCGAAGGACAGCAGCGTCTGCTCCCGCACCGCCTGGGTGGACAGGCTCTCGCCGGTGCCGCTGCCGGTGAGGATATCCGTGTCGAGGTTGCCGGTCAGGAACTTCAGATTGGACAGGTACGGGCTGTCGTACTCCCTGCCGGCCATCAGAGCGCCGCCGGAATACACGCCGTCGACGCCGCCCCTGTCCTGGTCGAAGTCGCGCAGCTCGCGGATCAGGAAGGCATTGCCCCAAATGATCTCGCCGTCCTTCTCCTTGACCCTGCGCAGGTACATGCGGTACACCGTGACCATATCGCCGTCGGTATACTCCGACTGCTCCGTGGTATAGGCCACGTAATAGGCGCCGTCCCGTGCGGCCGCGAAATCCACATTGGCCAGGGTCTGATTCCCCTGCAGCGCCGTCTGCGAGACGGTCCAGCCGTCGTCGGTTTTCACCGCCAGGTTCAGCGCGGACTGGGTGCCCAGCAGGTCCAGATTGCCCTTTTTCATGGCGGTCAGATAATTCCTGACCTTCCTGTCCAGTTTCTTGGTCTGCAGATATTCCTTATATCTGTCCAACGCCGCGCCTCCCACGTCCGGCCAGGCGGTGCTTGCAAAGAACACCGCGTCGCCGCTGCCGGTGGAGGAGGGCTGGAACACAAAGCCGTAATCGTCGTTCCGGAAGAGCTCCGCCGGTTCCGTGAAGGACGTGCCCGCGGGCGACCAGCTCGCCGTTTTGACGACCGTGTTCTGGGCCGCGGTTTTCGCGCGCTGCTGCAGATAGGCGTTGTAGCTTTCCAGCGCGAGATAGTACTCATACCATGCCCGGGCGCCCGGGACCGCGGAAAATTCGGGATAGTTGTCGGCGTTGATCGTTTTGCCGTTGGCGTCGGCGGCGGGCGGGCCGGCGGGCTTTGCGGGCCGGGCGTTCCCGGCCTCCGCGGGGGAGCCGTAGCTCACCCATGCCGCCCGGACGGTGGCGCCGTCGGCCCAGGCGTCGAAGTCCAGATCGCCGGTGGCCTTCGCCTCGCGATCCAGGACGATGTAGGGCTCCGTGCCGCTGCCGTTGGGATTGACCAGGCCGTATTCATTGCCGTTCCAGCCCAGCTCGGACATGACCAGCATGGCGCTGTCCTCCGGCGCAACTGTGCTGTCCTGCCGGGACAGGGTATAGACGATGTAGTTCTTCTCCCCTGCGCGAACGACCTTGTAGCTGCCGCCCTCGGGGATGCCGGAGGTCAGATTCGCGGAGTCCATGGAGCAGCCGTAACCGGAGGTCTGGAAGGGTACGGTGGGATCCTTGGGATCGAAGGCCTGGGTGGACAGGCCGTTCTCCTCTGTGGCCTCGTTGTCCTCCGGGCTGAAGACCTGCTGCTCGAAGGCCATGTTCTTCGGCAGCCGGACCGTCACGCCCGCGTCGGGATCGTCGGCATCCTGCTCCGCCAGATCGTTGAGGAAATGCCATTCGTAAGACCATTCTCCATCCTTGAACAGCTCTCCGGCGTCGTTGACGCTCTTGCCGCTGGCCTCATAGTGGACCTGATAGGATACCATATCCAGCTCATAGGTCAGGACGACCAGAACCACGCGCAGGGCCAGACCGATGGTGAAATCGAAGTTGTCCACGCGGCAGTAGTATTTGTCCTGATAGGTGGGGTTCGGCTTTGTCTCCTCCTCGTCCAGATATTCCGGGACGGTGGGATCGTATTTCGGATTGAAGCCCCAGAGGAGGAACTCCGCACCCAGGCTGATGTGCAGGTAGACCTCCGCGCGCAGGACCTCCACACCCACGCCGACGCCGATCTCGACGCTGAGCTCCGGCGCGAGCTTGATGCCGTTCCAGTGGACCTGGTTATAGATGTCGTCCACCGGGGCGACGTAGGTGATCTTTGTGCTGTCCACGTTGGTGTTCCCGTTGTACTCCAGGGCGCGCAGGGCGATGCGGACGGGCTTCTTGAGCTCCATCTCATCCTGCTGGCGGATCACCACCAGCGTGTCCCGGGTGCCGTCGGAGGAGAGCACGCCGGAGATGAAGCCGCTGTCCTTTGCGGCCTTGACCCACCTGCCCGCGCTGTTCTTCTCCTGCACCTCCATGTACAGCTTTCCGTCGAAGCGCACATCGACGGCCTTCGTCCCGAGCTCGAAGGTATAGGTCTGCTCGTCGAGCAGCGCCGCCTTCGCCTCGTCAAGGCTGTTGTATCTCTTGTTGACATAGTAGCCGTCGACGCTCAGGTGGTAGTCCGCCTTCTCCTCCTCATCCAGAAGTCCGTACTGCTCCTCGGTCAGCAGGAACGACCGCCTGGCCAGGGCCTCCTCCGGCACGGCGTATTTCCCCGTGGAGAGCCGGACATATTTCTCCTGCTCGCTGCCGCTCAGCTCCTCGTATTCGCTCTGTGTGATGGTCTTTCCCTCGGCATAATAGCGTTTCGTCACGGCGAGCGCCTCGGTTTGGGGGGTCTTGGCGTTGATGAGGGCCTCCGCATGCCGGGTATCCCGGATCACGCCCAGACCGGTCTTGAGCTCGAGGGAGAACTTGACGTCCAGGAAGCCGTAGAACACCGGGCAGACTGTCAGGCGCACCTGGCCGCGGAAGCCCAGCTCGCCCTCCACGCCGATCTCCCAGGTGGAGAAATAGTAGCCGTTGTCCAGGGGATTGTACTGCCAGACGAAGGCGAAGGCGACCGACAGGGTGGCGGAGACCTTGCCGCAGCCGATGGCCTTGGCCTTGTCCGGCGCGGTGGAGCTGTGCTCATTCAGGGACTTCTGATAGGATTCGTCGCCCAGCTTTTTGTTCTTGCTCTTGACGTCCGAGCCGAAATTGCCCAGCGATTCAAAGAAGTCCGTGTTGATGACCTTCGGGTTTTTCTTCTTCCCGGTTTGCCAGCCGCCCTTCGTGCTGCCCTCCCGCTCATAGCCGAGCAGCGGAATGCTGACGGCGAAGCCGATCTGATTCTCGCCCAGGATGATGGATACGTAGTCGGTGATGCCGATCTCATTGTCGCCCAGATTGATGTCGAAGGGCATGTTGAACTCGGGCATCTCGGAGTCCTCGCCGCCGGTGGGCATGGTCATTTCGGACTGGGCGGCGTCGTGATTTTCCTGCAGATAGCTGCCGTCCGGCGAAGTGCTGACCCGGCTCATCGTCACGCTGTCGGGTACCACGGGATATTTTTTCGGACTGTGCCGGATCGCGTCGATCCCCGCCGCCTGGACCTGCGAGACCAGCACGAAGGTGCTCGTGCCCCGCAGGGAGGCCAGATAGCCGTTCATCTGCCGCAGCGCGGATGCGGTGTACTCGTATTTGCCCTCGTCATTCAGCTCGGCGCCCTGGGTCACGTGGGTGGGGCCGGCCGGGGTGTTCTCGATGGTGATGAGGTCCGGCTGCTCACAGGCATAGAGGTTGTTCTCATACCAGAGGGGCTCCCAGATGTACTTCTCCGCGCCGTCGACCTCCGTCACATAGCCCGGGTTTTTATCGCCGCCCAGGGGGAGGCTGAGAACCGTCTTGGCGCTGGCGATCGCCTCGTACATGGGATGGTCGTCGGAGGTGTATCTGCCGTCCGGATCCTTGCCGCTGATCACGTAATTGTATTCTTTCTGCTCCGCGGTCTGCTCGGAATAGGCGCTCGAGCCCGGATCCACCGCGGAGGTGATGGCGCCGAGCACCTGAGCCTTGCTGTCCTTCTCCGGCCCCTCCGGCTTTGCGATGCACCGGGGCGTCATGGAATAGCAGGCCTGGACAAAGTACTGACCGGTGCCGCCCCCCTCCAGCTCCACCGGCTCAACCTCCAGCTCGCTGAAGCTCTCGCCCTGGCGCAGATCACGGATGAGCCTGTCCCCGTGGTCGCTGTCCAGCACGAAGGCGCCGGTGTGCTCATTGTAGGCGCCGTCGATCTGATCGTTGCCGTCGGCGTCCAGATAGAGCCGCATCCAGGAGAGGTCGGTGGTCATGGTGTTGATGAAGTATTTATAGGCGCTGTGGTAGTACTTGATGATGATGTCGCCCGCCAGATCTCCCTCGGTGAAGTAGATCGTCTCGTTGCCCTTGTAGGATCTGCCGTTGATGACGAGCTCATCGGACTTGGGCAGGCCGAAATTGATCCACTGGATGTTGGCCACCTGATCGTCCCCGTGGGAATGGTTGCCCTTGGGCAGATACCACGACGCCGTTTCTGACCGGCTGTCAACTTTGACGCGTCCCTTGTCCGGGCGGATGCCCGTTTTTTCTCCGTCAGGCTGCGCCGGTCCCGCTTCTGTCACGATCTTCTTGCTGAAATCCCGTATGCCCTGGTCGTAGGTGCTGTAGCCGTAGGTGATATGGGCGTCGCCGAAGCAGTGATCCTGGGTGGGCTCGCCCCGAACGCGATCAACGGCGATGGCGCCGTTCCCGTAGTCTATAATGTGTTCTTCCATGGGGGCATAGTTGTTGAAGAGCTGGTCGATCTCGTCGGTCTGTACGTTGCCGTTGTCATCTCTGGGGAGGGAGGGCGTCAGATCCACCTTCACCATCTGGTCGCGCTGATACACCAGGCGGAAGCGATAGTGATAGTTCTCGATCTCTTCCTTGCTCAGCTCCTTGCCCTTTTTGCCCAGCAGCTTCACATTGCAGATGCGCTTTTCCATAGAGACATCTGTCTGGAACCGATCGTTGAAATTCTTCCAGGTAGCTCCGTTGTCGTCGGAGCAGAACACGTCCACCCGGGCGATGAACAGGCCGGGCGGGATGTTGTCATTGGACTTGAAGCAGATCGTAGAGCCCACGTAGACCCGGTTGTTCACCGCGCCGCCCGCACCGGACAGGAAGCTCACGCTGGGCACATAGTTGGAGTAATCCGAGATCACCATGCACCCGTCCGGGCTGGAGCTCTCGTCGTTGGGGGTGGCGATGTCCACCGTGAAGGCGTTCTGACTGAACATGCGGCGGGTCATCTTCAGATACTGCAGCTCCAGCAGGGAGTTGTGCAGCAGGGTATCCGTGCAGTGTTCCTTCGTGCTGTGATAAGAGAAATCCAGCGCGACGCCCACCGGGCCGGTGGTCGTGATCGTGCCACTGTAGGTTTGCTCATAGGGGTTGCTGTACGCGTTTTTGTCCTCAGTGCTGGATTTGCCCTGGACATTCCAGTTCTTGGAGCCGGCGGCACAGAAGTTGCCCTCATAGTCGCCGTCGTGGATCTCGATTCGGGTGTCTCGGGGCTCCTGCAGAATATCCTTGCTGTCCCATTTGTCTGTTCCGATGACGAGCTGCGGATCCAGCCAGGAGCCGCGGTAATCGTTTGTCGTACCGACCTTGTACCAGGTCTCGTCGTGGGCGTAGATTACCTTGACCTTGGCCTCAAAGTCCGAGTACATCTGCCCGATGGGATTGGATATGCCCTCGGTAAAGCCGATCCAGCCGCTGGCTTTTCCGTAGGCGACGACGCCGCCGTTGTAGGTTTCGTATTCGCTGTCGTAGACATGGTCGCCATAGCCGCCCGAGGTCGCCTTGTTGCCCACGTCTTTGACGGTGGCGCCGCCGGCGACCTTGGAGATGTTCTTCGAGGTGTCGAAGAGATCCACCTTGGCCAGGTCCTCCGTGTCCTCCCAGTCGCCCTTGCTGCCAAAGTTGAGCAAGGCCAGATCCGTGTAGTGCCCGGGATTGTTCGGATCCTCCACCACCGGGAACGAATAGACCTGGGTGGACATCCCGCCGTCTTCCAGGGGGATCAGATCCACCGGTTCCCACACGGGCTCCTCCGGCGTCACCTGCTCGCCTGTCACGGTTTCGCTGCCGGCATTGGCGGCCGTCGGCGCGTCCGCCACGGCCTCGGTCAGATCCACGGCCTGCCCGTCGTGGAGCAGGGTGGCCAGGTTGTCCGCGCTCTGCCCTTCCCGGAGGTCCGTCAGCGATACCGTCGCGCGCCCGGCGGTCAGAGTGCAGTTGTCGTCGCCCTTGAGTTCAAACAGTTCCACGCTGAACTCCAGCGTCTCGTCCGACGCGCCGGGCGCGTCGATCAGCTCCACCTTCACGGGCAGCTCGGTGACGTTGCCGTAGAGCATCAGCGTGCCGCTGGCGGCCACATAGTCGGTGCCGGCCTTCGCCGTGCCGTCGACGGTGCGGTATTCCACGCTCACGGGCCGCTCGACGGCGCCCTCGCGCCGCACCGGGATCTCCACAGTGCCGTCGGCCTTGTCCGCCGTCACAGCGCCGGTGCGAAAGCCCACGGTGCTGGGATTCGACTCGTTCCCATCCGCCACATGGTACAGCAGGGTCTCCGCGCCTGCGTAGATCTCGCCGCCGTCGGTGTAGGAAATGCGCATGGTTGCGCCCTCCATGGCCTCGGACGCGTCGTCGGTATTGGCGTGCAGGCGGATCTCTTTTTTCCACTCGCCCTCGGCGAAGGTCAGGCCGAACACCCAGCCGGAATAGGGATCCTCCTCGTCGTCCAGCGCGATGGCGGTGAAGGTCTGCTCCGTGCTGAGCTCGAGATCGGCGGGCACGGGCTCCGGCGCCTCGGGGGCCGGCTTCTCATAGGGGAGTCCCTTGAGGGAATCCGTGCAGTAGCGAACGCCGTCCGCGGTATAGACGCAGCGGTAATCGTAGTCCTCGCCCATGTACTCGGCGTCCATGGCAAGCGTCGGCTTGTCCGAATCGCCGACGGCGCACCAGCGGCCGTCGTACAGGATCTCCCACTGATAGTGCTCCGCCTCCCTTGCGAGGGTCAGCACATAGCCCTGTTCGTCGGCGGTTTTTTCTATGCGCTCGCCGCAGGGCTCCGGGTCGGCGGGCTTGCCGACCGGCTGGAAGGCGGCGATGGGCAGCGGATCCTCCACCTCCAGGGTGAGATCCCTGCCGCTGAGGGCATAGCCGTAGTAGGTGCTGCCGTCCTCATTCGGTACCAGCAGCGGGGAATAGACGATGTACGCCGTGGCCTTTCCTTTGGTGCCGCCCGCGCGGTACACGGTCACCACGGTGTCGTCGCCTTCCCGGGCGTCTGCGGCGGTCACGTCGAAGCCGAAGGCCCCGTAGGGATAGACCTCCTCCCAGCTCTCGTCCGGCGTTACCTCGTTGCCCGCGGAATCCCGGAGCACGACGGGCGACTCCGACTGTGCCGGCGTCGGCGCGTCCTCCTGCCAGACCGCCGCGGCGGGCTCCGCCAGCTGGAGCGTCAGAATCAGACAAAGCAGCAGGCAAAGCGCCCGTTGGATGGGGTGTTTCATATCATATCCTCCCATTGTGTGTCTCTTCGCTTTCTTTCTCATCTCCGGCGGCGAGACCTTCCCCGCGCCCGGATGCTTGTTTCCCGCGGAGCAGCAGCGCTGCTGTCACCGCGCCGCCCATGAACGCGAGCAGCGCCACCAGCACATAGGCGCCCGCATGCTCAAAGAGCATCATGGCGCCGGTGTACATTCCGGCGGTACCTCCGGCGTGGGCAAAGCTGCCTTCGCCGATGATCAGCAGCAGGCAGCCGGCCAGCGCCGCGGCGGCAAATCCCATGGCGCCGTTCGTGCGCCGAGCCCGCTTCCGTCTCCGCGCAGCCATCCGCAGGTGGAGGGATGAAACCCGTTCCTCATGTGTCCTCAATGGGTATTCCTCCTTTGAAGTGTGATCCGTTCACTATATAAGTGTCCGAAACCGGTGATTCTCCTAAGTGATTCCCCAAAAAACTGCCGCCGCTCCGCCGTCTGCACGCACGGTGCCCGCACCGCGGCCGATCCGCGCCGAACAAACATAGAAAATCGCCGGGGACGCTGTCCGTCCCCGGCGATGTAGACTGTCAAAAAACTCGGAAGGCTTCAGAATCGGAGGGAAGGAAAGTGTGAAAGGAAACCGTCAGGGTTTCCTTTCGCGTCCAATCAAACCGTTTCC
>CADBKB010000022.1 GCA_902795095.1 Oscillospiraceae bacterium | reverse complement strand
CGCCCTTCACGCCGAACACCGGTCCAAGGGAGGGCTCTCTGAGACAGAGCATGGTTGATTTTCCGAGCCGGCAGAGCGCGTCCGCCAGCCCCACGCTGGTCGTTGTTTTTCCCTCTCCGGCGGGAGTGGGATTGATGGCAGTCACCAGGATCAGTTTTCCCTTTCTGGGGGCATTCTTCAGCGGGCCGAGATCCAGCTTCGCCTTGTATTTACCGTAGTATTCCAGCAGATCCTCGTCAATACCTGCGCGGGTTGCTACGTCTTTGATGGGAAGCATTGTCGTGCTCTGGGCAATTTCGATGTCGGACAGATATTCCATAGACTACTCTCCCATGACCCCGATGCTCCCGCACCGTGTATTTTTATACTCCTATTATGGCCGAAAAACAGGGGTTTCGTCAATCGCAGAAACGGATAAATATTTAAGTATTTTGCTGAACTTTTGCAGCATTTTGACAAGAAACAGAGAAAAACAAAAGGAGCGCGCTGATTTTGCTCAAGCGCGGCTCCTCTGTGTGCCGTGATTCGATATGAACGGACGGATATACGGGGATCAGCGGGCATATTCTCCGGGAAACAGCGCCTGCATGGCGCTGTGGGCAGCGGCCTGCTCTGCCCGCTTTTTGCTGCTTCCCTCTCCGGTCCCCACGGGCTGATCGTCAAGACAGACCTGCACGGTGAAGCGCTTGTCGTGGTCCGGGCCGGACTCGCCGATCAGATGATAGGACAGGATCCGCCCGGGCTTACGCTGCACCAGCTCCTGCAGGGCGGTCTTGTAATCCGCGTTGAGCAGATGCTGCTCCGGGATGGAGCAGAGAATCAGCCGGCCGATGATATCCCTGGCAGCCTCCAGGCCGCCGTCAAGATAGGCCGCCGCGATGACGGACTCCATGGCGTCGGCGAGAATGGAGGGCCGGGCTCTGCCGCCCCCATGGTCCTCGCCGCGGCCCAGCAGCAGCTCCTGCCCCAGGCCGATCTCATTGGCCGCGACAGCCAGGGCGGCCTCGCAGACCATATCCGCCCGCATGCGGGTCATCTCCCCCTCCGGGCGGTCCGGGAATCGGCGGTACAGGGCCTCCGCCACCACGAAGCCCAGGATCGAATCGCCCAGGAATTCCAGGCGCTCGTTGCATTCCAGGCCCAGGTTTTTATTCTCATTTGCATAGGAGCTGTGGGTCAGAGCGCCCCGCAGCAGGGCGGGATCCCGGAACCGATAGCACAGCGCCGTTTGCAGCTGATCATACATAGTGTATTACTCCTTTGCCGCCTTCATTTTCGGGATATTGGCGGTGATTTCCTCCACGATGCCGGACTCCACGGCCTGCTTCGCCTGCCGGACGGCGCTGCGGATCGCCAGGGCGTCCGATGAGCCGTGGGCCTTGATGATGGGCCGGGAGATGCCCAGCAGCATGGTGCCGCCCACCTCGCGGTAGTCCAGCAGCTTCTTGAAGCTCTGCACGCCCTTGCGCACGCACAGATAGCCCAGCTTGCCGCCCAGGCCGGAGGAGAACATCTTCTTGAGCTCGGAGCCCATAAACATGGCCGTGCCCTCGATGCTCTTGAGCAGCACATTGCCGCTGAAGCCGTCGCACACCACCACGTCCGCCTCACCCAGGGGCACGTCCCGGGCCTCCACATTGCCGATGAAATCGATAAGGCCGTCGTCGGAGGCCTTCTTCAGCAGGGCATAGGCCTCCTTGTGCATGGCGGTGCCCTTGGTATCCTCGGCGCCGATATTCAGCAGGCCCACCCGGGGATTCTCGATGCCCAGGGTCTTCTTCGCGCAGAAAGAGCCCATGCAGCCAAACTGCAGCAGGAACTCCGGCGTGCACTCGGCATTGGCGCCGCTGTCGATGATGATACATTTGCCCGTCTTGGTGGGCACGGTGGGGCCGAAGGCCGCCCGGCGGATGCCCCGGATGCGGCGTACCAGCAGCGTGGCCGCCGTTAAGAGGGCGCCGGTGGACCCGGCGGAGATGAAGGCGTCGCCGCCGCCATCCGACAGGAGCTTCAGTCCCTTGACCATGGAGGAGTCACGGTGCATGTGCAGCACATCCGTGGCCTCGTCGTGCATGTCCACCACATCGTCGGCATTCAGGATTTCCACACCCGCAGGCAGGGTATCGATGCCGGAGGCGCGCATGGCCTCCAGGATCTCGTCTCCCCTGCCCACCAGCGTCAGCTCCACGCCGTAGGCCTGGGCCGCGTCGATGGCGCCGTGGACGATCTCATCGGGGGCGTTGTCGCCGCCCATCGCGTCAATGATGATTCTCATAAGCTGTTTCCTCCATGTCCTCGCCGCCGTCCAGCACCTCGGCAAGCTGCTCCAGAGCGCGCCGGGCGATGGCAAGATTTTTCTCTTTCTTTCCTCGTATTCTCTGCTCCAGGGGGGAAATGATGCTGAAATTGATATTCATCGGCTGGAAATTCGCAACCGACGGATCGCTGACATAATAGCCCAGGGCGCCGATGGCGGTGCGCCGGGTGAAGTCCCGGGGCTCCCTGCCGCAAAGCCGGTCATACATGCCGACCGCCGCCAGCAGGCCCGAGGCGGTGGACTCCACATAGCCCTCCACCCCCGTCAGCTGGCCGGCAAAGCAGGCCAGCGGGTTGCGGAGATCGGCATAGACCCGATCCAGCAGGCCCGGCGAGCGCAGGAAGGTATTGCGGTGCATGACGCCGTAGCGCACGAACTCGGCGTCGTGCAGGGCGGGGATCATGGAGAACACCCGCTTCTGCTCCGGGAAGCGCAGATGGGTCTGGAAGCCGACAATATTATAGATAGATCCGGAGGCATTGTCGCGCCGGAGCTGTACCACGGCATAGGGTTCGCGCCCGGTGGCGGGATCCCGCAGACCCACGGGCTTCATGGGACCGTAGCGCAGGGTATCCGGACCGCGGCGGGCCATGACCTCCACGGGCATGCAGCCCTCGAACACCCGCTTGTCCTCGAAGCCGTGGACCGGAGCCTCTTCGGCGCCAGCCAGCTCCCGGACAAAGTCGCGGTACGTGTCGGCGTCCATGCCGCAGTTGATATAATCGGCGGTGCCGCGGTCATACCGGGAGGCGAACCACGCCTTGTCCATATCGACGGATTCCGCCGTGACCAGAGGCGCCGCCGCATCGAAAAAGCTCAGATACACTCCGCCCCCGAAATACCGTCCGATGGCCTCGGACAGCGCGTCGGAGGTCAGAGGGCCGGTGGCGATGATGAAGGGCGGCTCCGGGATCTGCGTGACCTCGCCAGGGATGACGGTGATATTGGGATGGCTGCGGATTCTCTCCGTGATCATGGCGGAAAAACCGCCGCGATCCACCGCCAGACAGCCGCCGGCCTCCACGCGGGTGGCGTCGGCACACGCGATGATGAGGCTTCCGGCCCGACGCAGCTCCTCCTTGAGCAGGCCCACGGCATTCTCCAGCCGATCGCCCCGCAGAGAATTGGAGCAAACCAGCTCGGCAAAATCCGCGCTGCGGTGGGCGGGACTCATCCGGGCGGGCTTCATCTCATAAAGCTCCACCGCGACGCCCCGCCGGGCAAGCTGCCAGGCCGCCTCGCAGCCGGCCAGGCCGGCGCCGACAATTCTGACCGGAGTCATGCCTTCTCCTTTTTCCGAACGCCCCTGGGCGGCTTCTCCTCCGCCGGCTTCTGGGCGGCCCTGCGGGTATAGCCCCGCTTATCCTCGGGGACAAAGGCCTCGCAGTTTTCATTGATGCAGAAGGGCTTCATGCGGCCCCTGCCGGATTTCTTGAACATGGTCTGCCCGCAGTGGGGGCAGTCCTCCGCGGTGGGCACATCCCAGCTCATGAAGCCGCACTGTGCGCCTTTTTCGCAGCTGTAATAGGCATAGCCGCGCTTGGACTTGCGCTTGAGCAGGCCCGCGCCGCATTTCGGGCAGCGGCCGGGCATCCGCTCCACGATGGGCTTGGTATTCTTGCACTCCGGGTAGCCGGGGCAGGCCAGGAACTTGCCGAACCGGCCCACCTTGACCACCATATTGCGGCCGCAGACCTCGCAGATCTCGTCGCTGACCTCGTCGGGCACCTTGATGCGGGTGTCCTTGAGGGCTTCCTCGGCGTCCTCCAGCTCCTTGTGGAAAACGTCGTAGAAGTCCGAGAGCACCTGCCGCCAGGGCAGCTTGCCCTCCTCCACCCGGTCGAGCTGGGCTTCCATATTGGCGGTGAAATCCACATCCACCACATCGTTGAAGCGCTCGACCATGAGGCCGTTGACGATCTCGCCCAGGGGGGTGGGCGCCAGGCGCTTATCCTGCTTGATGACATACTCCCGGTCCTGGATCGTGGAGACGATGGTGGCATAAGTGGACGGACGGCCCACGCCCTTCTCCTCCATAGCCTTGACCAGCGTGGCCTCGGTATAGCGGGCGGGAGGCTGGGTGAAATGCTGCTCCTTTTTCAGGGCGCCCTGACGCAGGCTCTCGCCCTCGCGCAGATCCGGCAGCGACGACTGTTTGGCGTCCTGCTCATCGTCGCGGCCCTCTTCATAGACCGCCGTGAAGCCGGCAAAGCGCAGACTCTGGTGGGTGGCGCGGAACACATGGCCGGCGCAGACGGCGTCGACGGTCAGCACATCATATTCCGCGGGCGCCATCTGGCTCGCCACGAAGCGGCCCCAGATCAGCCGGTAGAGCTTATACTGCTCCGCCGTGAGATCGCCGCGGACCGTCTCCGGATCCAGACGGACATTGGACGGGCGGATGGCTTCATGGGCATCCTGTGCCTGGCGCTGGCTCTTGAAGCGCCGGGGCGCGCCGTTATAATACTCCTTCCCGTAACGGCCGAGGATATAGTCCTTCGCCGCAAACAGGGCGTCGTCAGACAGGCGCAGGGAGTCGGTACGCATATAGGTGATCAGGCCAACCAGGCCCTCGCCGTGCACCTCCACGCCCTCATAGAGCTGCTGGGCCACGGTCATGGTGCGGCGGGGGGTCATATTGAGCTTGCGGGAGGCCTCCTGCTGCAGGGTGGAGGTGATGAACGGCGGCGCCGGATTGCGCTTCTTCGCCACACGCTTGACATTTTCCACGGTGAAGGGCTTGTCCTTCACGTCGGCGATGACCGCGTCCACCTCCTGCTCATTTTTCAGCTCCCGCTTCTTCGTATCGCCGTAATAGCGGGCGGTAAAGCTGCCCGGCTTCTCCGTGCGGTGCAGCTCCACATCCAGGGTCCAGTACTCCTGGGGGACAAAGTCGCGGATCTCCTGCTCCCGGTCTACCACCAGACGGGTGGCCACGGACTGCACGCGGCCGGCACTGAGGCCCCTGCGGATCTTTTTCCACAGCAGGGGGCTGAGCTGATAGCCCACGATCCGATCCAGGATGCGGCGGGCCTGCTGCGCGTCCACCAGATCCATATCGATGGCTCTGGGCTCGTGGATGGCGCGGGTCACCACGCCGCGGGTGATCTCATTGAAGGTGACCCGGCGGGTCTTCTCCTCGGGAAGCTGCATGAGCTCCCGCAGATGCCAGGAGATGGCCTCCCCTTCCCGGTCCGGGTCGGTGGCGAGATAGACGGTATCACAGTCCTTGGCGGCGTCCTTGAGCTCGCGCACCAGGGATTCCTTTCCCTTGACCTGGATATAGTGGGGCTCAAAGCCGTGCTCCAGGTCCACGCCGAGGGTGCTCTTGGGCAGATCCCGCAGGTGGCCCATACAGGCCTTGACGACGTAGTCGCTTCCCAGATATTTCCCGATCGTCTTCGCTTTGGAAGGCGACTCTACGATCACAAGATTTGAAGCTCCATTTGCCATGGAAAAACCTCCGAAGTTTACGTTTTGATGTTGTCCGCCAGGGCATAGCGGTTGGCACCCGCCCTTTGGACCATGCGGCGGATCTCCAGCATGGTGAGCGCGGACATCGCCTGCGGCGCCGGGATCTGGGACTGATCGATCACGTCGTCCACCGTCAGGGGCCCGTCGCACAGGGCCTCGAGAATGGCGCATTGGGCAGGCGGCAGCGTTCTCATAAGCGCTTTTAGCTCAATATAATCAGATTCATCCGGAATGTCAACGGCTTTTTTCGGCGATTGGATGGCCTGCGCCACCTTTAATTCAGCTTTTTCCCCGGATTTTGCCGCGTTTTGCCGCAAATCGTCGGGAGAAAGTCCAAGGACGGTCCCCGTCCCCCGGCTCTCGCCCAGGGCGGGATAGCGGGCCAGGTATTCCTCCGTCACATCCGCGCCGGTCTCGGCAAAGATGGCGCCCTCCCGCAACAGCCGGTTGGAGCCGGCGCAGGCCTCGTTCCCGGCGGGGCCGGGCACGGCAAACACGTCCCTGCCCTGATCCAGGGCCAGCCGGGCGGTGATCAGCGCGCCGCTCCTGGAGGCCGCCTCCACCACCACGACCCCGTCGCTCATGCCGGAAATGATCCGGTTGCGCACGGGAAAATGAAAGCCGATGGGAGGGGTGCCCGGCGGATACTCGGTGAGCACGCAGCCCCTGGCGATGGTATCCTCGTACAGGGAGCGGTTCTTCGCCGGATAAACCACATCCGCGCCGCAGCCCAGCACACCCACCACCGAAGCGCCGGCGGTGAGCGCGCCGAGCATGCACATCGAATCGATGCCGTCGGCCAGGCCGGAGACGATGATCGCCCCCGCCTTGCCCAGCTGATAGCCCATACGCTTGGCCGTCAGCATGCCGCCGGCGGAGGCGCGCCGGGAGCCGATGAGCGCCAGAGTCGGTACCGCGCCGAAGCTCGGCAGGCGGCCCTTATAGTACAGCACCACCGGCGGATCGTCAATGCTGCGCAGGGCGCCGGGATACTGGGCGTCCTGCCAGGTGAGGATACGGATATCCAGCTCGAAGCAGCGGCTGAGGATCTTCTCCGCCTCCGTCAGATCCTTGTCGAGCAGGGCCTCCCGCTCCTGGGCCGTCAGGTCCGCAAGCTGGTCAAGCTCGCTCTCCCCCGCAAAATAAACAGCCTCCACCGACCCCAGGGCGCGCAGCAAAGCAAGCCTGCGCACCTTGGATACGCAGGCCTTCTCGCTCAGCCACAGCCAATATTGGAGCATGGTTTCACCCGTTTCTGTATTTCTTTCGGGATATTATCTTCGCATCTCCCACATCACAATGGCCGCAGCCACCGCCGCGTTGAGGGATTCACAGCGCGGAAGCATGGGGATGATGATGTTTCTTTCTGCGTTCCGGATGAATGCCGTCCGGACGCCCTGGCCCTCGCTGCCGATGACGACGGCATAGCGACCGGGCTCCGCTTCCCGCAGATCCATAGCGTCGTCAGTCAGCGCCGTGACCGCCAGGGGGATGCCGTTTTCAGCGCAGTATGACAGGATCCGCTGCGTGTCGGCGCTCTGGGGCTGGGTCCGCAGTACGGCGCCCATGGAGGCGCGCACCGTTTTCTCCCCGTAGGGATCGGCGCAGCCGTCGGTCAGGACCGTCTGCACGCCCAGGGCGTCTGCCGTGCGCAGGATCGTGCCAAGATTGCCGGGGTCCTGGATCCCGTCGAGGATCATGCTGCCCGGCTCAATGCGCAGAGGGCAGGGTTCCGGCATATGACACAGGAAGATGACCCCCTGGGGCGCGCGCATGGTGGACACAGACTGCATCAGCCCCTCCGGCACCCGCACCAGGCGGATGGAGGACGGCAGATCCGGCAGCTCCAGGCCATCGCAGGCGATGACCGTGTGCAGGCCGGGATACCACCGAAGGGCCTCTGACAGGAGCTTGACGCCGTCGGCGCAGAACTGCCGGGTCTCGGCGCGGTAGCTGCGGGAGCTCTGAAGCTTGCGCAGATGGACAAACAGCGGATTCGCGCGGCTTGTCAGTCGCTCGCTCATAGCTTCTCCAGCAGGGACAGATCGTCCGCCTGGCCCAGAAGCACCAGCATGTCGCCTTTCTGGAACAGATCGTCGGGATGGGGCGCCACCGCCAGCCGCTCGGCTCTGCGCAGAGCGATGACGGATACGCCGTACTTGGCCCGGATATTGAGCATGCGCAGGCTCTTGCCCACCCATGCCCCGGGCACGCTGCGCTCAACGATGGCGTACTCGTCGGACAGCTCGAAATAATCCATCACATTGGGGCTGACCAGGCTCTGGGCAAACCGGCCCGCCATCTCCTTCTCAGGGATGACGGCGCGGTCCGCGCCGACCTTCAGCAGCGCCTTCTTGTGGATCTCGTCGGCAGCCTTGCAGACCACCCGCCGCACGCCCATTTCCTTGAGGGTAACCGTGGTCAGGATGCTGCCCGCCACCTCTTCGCCGATGCACACGACGCAGCAGTCATAGCGCACGATCTCCAGGCTGCGCAGCACCGCCTCATCCCGGGCGTCCGCCACCACGGCGTCCGTCACCGAGTCGGCAATGCGCTGCACCTTTTCCTCATTGTGGTCAATGGCCAGAACCTCGCAGCCGGAATTCATCAATTCCAGCGCGACGGCGCTGCCGAAGGTACCCAGTCCGATCACTGCATAAGAATCCATCGCGTTCACCTATCCTATCATCAGTTTCGTTTCTGCATATCGAATGCGTTCCTCCGCGCGGTCGCCCATCATAAAGCCCAGGGAAATGGTCATGATGCCGACGCGGCCGAAGAACATAAAGACAATGATCATGAGCTGAGACGCCGCCGTCAGATCGGGGGTCACGCCGGCGGTCAGGCCGACGGTGCCCAGGGCGGAGGTCGTCTCAAACAAAGCGTCCAGGAAGGAAAAGCCGTTTCCAGCCGCCAGCACGACGGCGCCCGCCAGAGACAGGCAGACCATGAGGGTCACGATCGCCTGGGCCATGGCGATCTGCGCCGGGCTGATCCTGCGGTGGAATACCGTCAGACTGCTCTTGCCCCGGGCCACATTCAGCGTGGACAGCAGCGCGACGGCCACAGTGACGGTCTTCATGCCGCCGGCGGTGGAGCCGGAGCTGCCGCCGATCAGCATCCAGATGCAGGAGGCGGCCTTGCCGGCCTCGGTCATATTCCCCTGGGAGAAGGCCGCAAACCCTGCGGTACGGGTGGTCACGGACTGGAACGCCGCCCCCAGCAGCTTGCCGCCGGGTCCCATGGAGCCGAGGGTGCCGGGGTTATTCCACTCGCAGACGCCAAACACCACGGTGCCGCCCACCAGCAGGAGCAGTGTGGCGCAGAGCACCAGCCTGGTATAGACGCTCAGGCCCCTGGGGGCTTTGCGATTGATCCACAGATCCTGCCAGACAAAGAAGCCCAGGCCGCCCAGGACGATCTCGAACATCACCACGCCCAGCACCAGCGGATCGCGGGCATAGGGCGTGAGGCTGCAGCCGGGGCTGATGCGGCCGAGGATATCGAAGCCCGCGTTGCAGAAGGCGGAAACGGAATGGAACACGCCCATCCACAGGGCGTTTTTGAAGGGAAACTCAAAAGCAAAGCGGATGCACAGGATGATGGCGCATCCGAGCTCCGTCACCGCGGTGACGAGCACCACCCGGCGCAGCAGCTGCACCACGCCCTGGATATCCGCCAGGCCGAAGGTCTGCTGCAGGATCATGCGTTTTTTCAGCCCCAGCTTGGCATTGAGCATGAGCAGGAACAGGGAGAAGATCGTCATAAAGCCGAGGCCGCCCACCTGGATCAGCAGGAGCAGCACGACCTGGCCGAAGCCGGACCACTGGGTATAGGTATCCACCAGGGACAGGCCCGTCACGCAGGTGGCCGAGCAGCTGGTAAACAGAGCGGTAAGAAAACCGCAGCTCTCCCCCGTCCGCGAGGCACAGGGCAGAGACAGCAAGACCGCGCCAAGCAGCACGATGAGGGCGAACACCAGAGTGATGACCTGGGCGGGAGAAAAGGCACGGCTGATGCGCCGCATATGCCGCGGCAGACCGCGGAGGATTCGATTCAAGGCACCATCAGCCTCCTTCCTACATGCTTACGCCACTATATATACCATTATCTCCCGCCATATGTCAATAGGAAAAGGTGCAGCCGCGGACGGGCTGCACCTTTCGATTTTGGGAAATTATCTGGTCTTCACATCGTTCTTCGGGGTGAACAGATTCCACAGGGGGCCGGACAGGCACACCGAGGAGAAGCAGCCCGCGATGACGCCCACGCAGATGGGGGCGGCGAAGTTGCGGATGGAGGACACGCCGAGGATCAGCAGGCATACCATCACGACCAGGGTGGTGATGGTGGTATTCAAGCTGCGGGTCATGGTCTGATGGATGGACTTGTCCACGATCTCGGCGAAGGTGGTCTTCTTGCCCATCTCCTTCTTGCGGTTCTCGCGGATGCGGTCGAACACGACGATGGTGGCGTTGATGGAATAACCGAAGATCGTCAGCGCCGCGGCGATGAAGTTCATGTTGAAGGGGATGCGGAAGATGATATACATCGACAGCATGACCAGCAGGTCGTGCACCAGGGCGATGATGGCGGCGACGCCGGAGCGGAACTCAAAGCGGATGGTGATATACACCAGGATCAGAGCCACGGCGATCAGGGACGCCTTGATGGCCTTGTTGCGCAGGTCGGAGCCGACGGAAGCGGACACATAGTCGCTCTTGAGGTTGTCGGTATCCTGCATGCCGTACTTTTCAGCCAGAGCGTCGAAGATGGCGTCGCGGGTCTCGGAGTCGAGCTCCAGGCTCTTGATGACCACTTGGGTGCCGGAGTCGCCGGCCTTGGTGACGGAGGAGGCGGGCTTGCCGCTGACCTCCTGCACGACGCTCGCCACATCGGCGGTGATCTCTGCGGTCACGGGCGTATGCAGGTCAAACTGCATGGTGGTGCCGCCGACAAAGTCGATGTCGAAGTTGAACAGCTGGACGCCGAAGGGCAGCAGGATCAGGCCCAGAAGGCCGACGATCACAAAGAGGGCCGCAATGATGGAGAGAAACTTGAAGTTCTTCGTAAAGCTGAAGGAACGAATCTTGGAACGCATTGTCAGCACCTCCTTCTCAGACACAGTAGGCCTTCGGGCTGCGGATCTTGAGCCCGACGGCGGCATGCAGCAGCAGTCTCGTCACGATCAGCATGACGATCATGGACAGGATAACGCCGATCAGCAGCGTCTGGGCGAAGCCGATGATGGTGCCGGTGCCGAAGATCCACAGCACCACGCCTGCGATGATGGTGGTGATGTTGGAGTCGACGATGGCCCGCAGGGCGCCCTTGTAGCCGGTATCGATGGCGTACAGCAGGGTCTTGCCGGTGCGCAGTTCTTCCTTGATGCGCTCATAGATGACCACGTTGGCGTCCACCGCCATGCCGACGGTCAGGATGATGCCGGCGATGCCGGGCAGGCTGAGGTTGATATGGAACACGCTCAGCAGAACGGCCATCAGCGCGCCGTACAGGGTCAGGGCGATACAGGAGATCACGCCCATCACACGATAGACGACGATCATGAACACCATGACGATCAGCAGACCGATCAGACCGGCCAGCAGGCTGGTCTGCAGGCTGCGCTCGCCGAGGGAGGCGCCCACGCCCTGGAGCTTGACGCACTCCAGATCGAATGGCATCTGGCCGGCGGAGATGATGTTGGCCAGGTAGGTGGCGTCCTCCGCGGTGGCGTTGCCCATGGTGATGATGGCGGAATCGGAATTGATGCCGGTGGAGGCATACTTGCTCTCGACGGTGGGGCTGGAGATCACGTCGCCATCGAGGCAGATCGCCAGGTAGTTCTTCCCGTCGGTGCGGCTGGCCACGGTCTTGGTGGCTTCAACGAACTTCTTCTGGCCCTCGGGGTTGAAGGTCAGCACGACGTGGTGATGGGGCACGCCGGATTCGTCGGTGGCGGAATATTCGTAATAAGCCTTGTCAAGGTCGGAACCGGTGATCCACTGCTTGCCGTCGGCGTCCTCAAAGGTGACGACGGCGGTGGAGCCGAGCTTCTGGACAGCGTCCTCGGGATCGCTGATGGAGGGGATCTCCACGACGATCTGGCGGTCGCCGGCCTGATAGGCGTTGGCTTCCGTATAGCCCAGCGCATCCAGGCGCTGACGCAGCATGGCGATGGCGCTCTTCATGCCCTCGGTCAGATCTCCGGAGTTATCGGTAACCTGGGCCTCATAGGTGATTTCCGAGCCGCCCACCAGGTCCAGGCCGAGCACAATGCCGTCCTGGGTACGGGGGATGATCGATCCGATGCCGTTGAGCGCAGCGAACAGCAGCGCCGCCGTCAGGGCAAGGATGATCACCAGTGTGATCACGCTTTTTTTCATTTCTCTTATGCCTCCATTCCCTGCGTACGCAGGTTTATTTTTTCACTTTCAGCAGCGCATAGGATACGCTGGCGCCGACGATGCAGCAGATGATCGCTTCGATCAGTCCCTGCAGGCCGACAAAGGCAACGACGAATTTGAGGATGTTCCCGTTGCCGAATTGCTCAATGAAGCCGCCGATAAAATCGCTCTTGCCGAACAGCGTTACCAGGAAGCCCATAAACAGGATCGTGTTGAACAGTGCGCCGCACAGGCCGGCGGCGCCGCAGCGCAGCGAGGTCCGCTTCATGCCCTTGAGGCACTTGAATACCAGCGCGCAGAGCAGGCCCATCAGAAGCCGGGGGATGACGCACACGACGAAGGTGGAGAACGGGCTGATGCCCAGCAGGGTGGCGCCGAACTGGCTCTTGCCGAAGCACTCGAAGAAGCTGGTCAGGCCGAAGACAGCGCCGAGGATGGTGCCGGCCAGGGGCCCGAGAACGATGGCGCCGACGATGACAGGCACCTGCATGATGGTCATTTCCAGGAACGGGGTCTTGATGTAGCCGAGACCTGTCACTTCCAGCAGGATCTCGATTGCGATGAGAACTGCCAGTTCCACAAGGAATCTGGTGTTGACGGTTTTCTTTTTCATAGTAATGCATCCTTTCCGTTGCTGTCGCCCTGTCGTCAGGTGCAATGCAACTCCGTTATAGTAGCATAACTTTCTTAATTTGTAAACCTTCCTGCGACATTATTTTTCCTACGGAATCTCCTCGGGCACGGGCTCGTCCATGGCGAGCTGCTCGCCGTTCTGCATGGCCTGCCACTGCTCCCGGGTGATGAGCAGCGCTCTCGGCTTGGAGCCCTCGAAGGGGCCGACGATGCCCTTGTCCTCCATCTCGTCCACAATGCGGGCGGCCCGGGCATAGCCCAGCTTCAGACGGCGCTGGAGCATGGACACAGAGGCCATGCCGGATTCCATGACCACCTCCACCGCGGCGGGCAGCAGCTCGTCGCCCTCGGACTGGATCGGCGTGCCGTCGACGCTCTCGGAATCCTTGCCCTGGGACTTGCTCTCGATCTGATCGAGGATCTTCTTCTGCTCGGTCTCGCTGGTGGAGAGCTGCTGATCCTTGATGAACTTGACCACGCGCTGGACCTCCTCGTCGGTGATAAAGCAGCCCTGCACACGCTTGGGCTTGCCCTCGCCCAGGGGGGCGTAGAGCATGTCGCCCTTGCCCACCAGCTTTTCCGCGCCGACGGTATCGAGAATGATGCGCGACTCCATGGCGGAGGCCACGGCGAAGGCGATGCGCGAGGGGATATTGGCCTTCATGAGGCCGGTGATGACGTCCGCGGAGGGACGCTGGGTGGCTACGATGAGGTGGATGCCGGAAGCGCGGCCCATCTGGGCGACGCGGCAGATGGCCTCCTCCACGTCCTTGGCGGCCACGAGCATGAGGTCGGCCAGCTCGTCGATGACCACCACCAGCTGGGGCATGGCATCGTATTCATCGGACACCGCGGCCAGCTTGTTGTACTCCGAAAGATTCCGCACGCCGGCGTCCGCCATCATGCGGTAGCGGCGCATCATTTCCGTCACGGCCCACTGCAGGCTTCCCGCCGCCTTCTTGGGATCGGTGACCACGGGAATCAGCAGGTGCGGAATGCCGTTGTACACGCCCAGCTCCACCATCTTCGGGTCGATCATGATGAGCTTGACCTGCTCGGGCGACGCCTTGTAGAGCAGGGAGATGATCAGGCTGTTCATGCACACGGACTTGCCTGAGCCCGTGGTGCCGGCGATGAGCAGATGGGGCAGCTTGGCGATATCGCCCACGATGCTCATGCCGCCGATGTCCTTGCCCACGGCGAAGGACAGGGCCGATTTTGCCCGGTAGAAATTATCCGAACCTATGACCTCCCGGGCATAGACCGTGGAGACCAGGCGGTTTGGCACCTCGATACCCACCACGGAGATCTTGTCCGGGATAGCGCTGATGCGCACGCCGGAGGCGCCGAGGCTCAGGGCGATATCGTCTGCCAGGCCGGTGATCTTGGAGAGCTTCACGCCCCGGTCCAGCTCCAGCTCATAGCGGGTGATGGACGGGCCGCGGGTCACGTTGACGATGTGGGCGTCGATATTGAAGCTCTTGAGGGTCTCGTCCAGGCGCTTGGCATTCTCGCGCATCTCCTGGGTGCCGTCGAGCCGGGACGAATCCGGCGGAGACAGCAGATCCAGCGTCGGGAAAATGTAGCTCGGTGCCGGGACGTCTTCCTTCTCGATGATCTCCTGGGCGATCTCCGCGGCGGAGGCCTTCGCCTCGGCGGGATCCACCTTCTGGGGCATATTCTGCACGAATTCCTCCACCATGGCCTTGGTGGCGGCGCTGGGCGCCGCCTTCTCCGGCTTCTTGGGCGGAGCGGGGGGCTCCTGGATGACCGGCTCGGGCTCCGGCTGATGGAACACGGGCTCGTGCTTCTTCTGCTCGGCGCGCTGCTGCTCGATGAGCTGATCCGGCGAGAGGATCTTCTTCTCCTTCTCCGGCTTGGCGGCCGTGGGGGGCTCGTCCACAGGCAGATCGTAATCCTGGATGTTCTTCTCCCGGGCCCGCTTCTGCTGGATGCGGTCGATGCGGCGCTGGGCCACATGATTGACGATGGCCGCCGCGCGGTCCTGCTCCGGCGCTTCGGGCTCCTCCGGCTCCAGGCGGGGCCGGTTCTGAATGGCCTTGACGATGGACGGAATGGTCATGTTAAGGGCATAGAGGATGCACACGATCAACGCCGCCGCCAGAATGATGGCCGCGCCGATCTTGCTCAGGCAGGCGTCCAGGGCCATGGCGATGATGCCGCACAGCGCGCCGCCGGACTCGCCGTCGATGCCGCCGCGCCACAGCGAGGCAAGCAGGCCCTTCGTCCAAGTCAGCTCCGCGCCGGACATCAGATGGGCCAGCGAACCGATGCAGACCACCATCATCATGGCGCAGATGATCCTTGCCTTGACGGGGCGGCCCCGGTGAAGCATCAGGATCGACGCCATGACGAACAGAGAGAACGGGATGATGTAGAAGCCCGCGGCGCCGAACAGGCCCCGCATCACCAGGGCCCAGACATTGGTGAAGATGCTCTTCACCCCAAGGCATGACAGGGCGCTGATCAAAAACGCGCCGAGGCATACCAGAGCGCCGATCCAGCGCCGCGAGGGCGCCGGGGCCTTGGTATTCTTTTCGGCGGATTTGGCTTTCGATCCGCCGGATTTTGGTTTCGCGGATTTTTTACCGCTGTTTTTTGAAGCCATGACAACCTCCTCAGGAGATCAGAAACAGGAACATGGACACGATGCCGGCGCCCCAGCAATAATAGGCAAAGCCGCCGAACTTGCTCTTTTTGGCGATATACTGCAAAAGCCGCATGGCCCCGACGCCGGAGGCGCCGGCCACCACAACGCCCACCAGGTACTTGGGCAGCAGGGACGGATCGATCCCGGCCTTGAACGCGTCCGCGATCTGCAGGACCACGGCGGCCAGAATCGTGGGGATGGACATGAGGAAGGAGAACTGCACCGCGTAGCTGCGGTCCAGGCCCCGGGCGGTGCCCGCGGAAATGGTCATGCCGGAGCGGCTCAGGCCGGGCAGCACCGCGACGGCCTGCGCGCAGCCCACCACCAGCGCGTCCCAGATGGTCATTTCCCGCTCGGTCTTCTTGCCCTTGGCAAAATGGTCGCACAGGTACAGGACCAGGCCCGTGGTGATCAGCATCAGGCCGATGAACAGGTAGCTCCCGCCCAGCTTTTCCATTCTGTCCTTGATGGGCAGGATGAGGAACAGGGGCAGCAGCGACGCGATCAGCAGCGCGATCATGCGGCGCTTGGGCAGATCCGGGGTCTCCCCGGGACGGGGCGTGCGCAGATGCACCATGGTCAGCGCTTCGCGCAGCAGGTCGGCGATGACCTTGCGGTAAACGATCAGCACCGCCACAAGGGTGCCGAAATGCAGAAGCACGTCAAACAGTATGTAGTCCGTCTCCACATTGGGCAGGCCCAGCAGCTTTTCAAACAGCTTCAGATGGCCGGAGCTGGAGATGGGAAGAAACTCCGCGATTCCCTGCACGAGGCCGAGAATGATCGCCTGAAGATAGCTCATAACAGTCCTCCGGAATATAGTCTCAGAAATTTGCATTTTATCATAGCATATTTTCAGAGGAATTTCCACTGGTTTTTCCGTCGAATCCGCAAATTGAAGAAAACGGGCGGTTTATTGCCCGTTTTCTCCGCCTTCTATCATCGCGTGCAGGGCCTCCAGAGCATCCGAGAGGGAGCCCACGGCGTCGATGAGGCCACAGTCTACCGCCTGCTGACCGTAGATCACGGTGCCCACATCCGAGGCGATCTCCCCCGTGGCCATCATATAGCTCAAAAAGGTCTCCCGGTCGATGCGGGAGTGGAGCGTGACGAACTCCACGATCTGCTCGCGCACGCGCTGCAGGTACTGGTAGGTCTGGGGCGCGCCGATCAGCGTGCCCGTCATGCGCACCGGGTGGATGGTCATGGAGGCGGTGCGGGCGATAAAACTCTTCTTCGCGCACACCGCCAGTGGCACGCCGATGGAATGGCCCCCGCCCAGCACCAGGGACACCGTGGGCTTTTTCATCCCCGCCACCAGCTCGGAGATGGCCAGCCCCGCCTCGATGTCGCCGCCCACGGTATTGAGCAGAAGCAGCAGGCCCTTGACCTGCTCGCTCTGCTCGATGGCCGCCAGCAGAGGCAGAACATGCTCATATTTCGTGGTCTTCGCGGTCTCGGGCAGAAGCTGGTGGCCCTCGATCTGCCCGATGACAGCCAGGGTGCAGATCTCCGAATCCATGGACGGCAGCCCCGCCGCCCCATACTCCCCTGCCTGGTCCCGTGCCTGCTCGACGCCTTTGTCCTGTTCCATGCTGTTCCCTCCGACGTTTTTTTGATAGTATGGCCGATTTCACAAATCCGATACGCGAAACCTGTGGAAGATCGACAAAACAGTTGCATTTCCCGATGCTGCCTACTATAATAATGTCGTTTGTTTGACCCCCGCCGGAAGGAGACCCCCTATGAATGACCGCCGCGCCGTCCGCACCAGCTTCGCCTGCATCATCATCTGCTATACTCTCTGGGGCCTGCAGCCCCTGTACTGGCATCTGGACGATACCTTCGATTCCATGTTCATCATGGCCTCCCGCTCGGTGAGCGCGTCGCTGTTCTGCCTGCTGCTGCTTGCGCTCCAGGGTAAGCTGGGCCAGCTGCGGGCGGTATTCGCGGATAAGAAGCTCCTGGCCCGGGAGATCCCGGCGGCTGCCCTGCTGTTCGGCGACTGGTTCGTGTTCATCTGGGCGGTGCAGCATTCCCAGGTGCTGGAGTGCAGCGTGGGATATTATATTCAGCCCCTGGTGGTATTTGCCTTCGCTGATCTTTCACGAAAAATGCCGACCTTATCACTTCATCGCCCTGGCGCTGATGGGCGCGGGCATCGCGGTCTCCGCTCTGGCCCTCGGGGCCCTGCCCTGGGTGACGGTGTCGCTGGCGGTGATGTTCGCCGTCTACGCCGCCATCAAAAAGAGCCTGCAGATTGATTCCATCGTCAGCACCAGCGTGGAGATCCTCCTGGCGGCCCCCTTTATGCTGGGGTATTTGCTGCTCTTCCGCCGGGGTCCCGGCGGCCTGGCGGAGCTGAATCTTGCCAGGACGGTCTTTTTGCTCTCGGGCGGCATTGTCACCGGCCTTCCCATGCTGCTGTATTCCGCCGGCGTGCGCCATCTTCGTCTCACTGTCGCCGGCGTGTGCCAGTATATCAGCCCCACCCTGGGCGTCGTATGCAGCCTGATCCTGCATGAGGAGATCACCCGGGAAAAGCTCTGGAGCCTGGCCTTCATCTGGGCGGGCATCCTGATCTTTGCAGGCTTCACCCTCCGCGAGCAGCGGAAAAAACCGGCATAACCAAACCCCGGCGAACCGTAAAGGTCCGCCGGGGTTTATTATGTGCATACAGATGGCCGGAGGCGCAATGGCCGACGAACCGCAGCCGCTTTCGCGGATTGCTGCGGGCACGCTGCAGCCGTCCATCAACGGCAGCGGGAATGTTATTCCCCGATACTGTTTTCCAAGGCTTGCTTTGCGCGGTACAGGAAGGCCACGACCTGGCCACGGGTGCAGGTCCTGTCCGGGCCAAAATGCGTGTCATCAATGCCGTTCGTAACTTTGTTTTCCACTGCCCACAGGATGGCGTCGTAGTAATAATCATTCGGTGTGAAGTCACCTATCCTGCAGCTGTCATATTTGTGGCCGGGATAGCCCTTGGCACGGTAGATGAAGGTGACAATCTGCCCGCGGGTGCAGGCCTGATTGGGGCCGAAGGTGGTTTTTGTCATGCCGTTGGTGATCTCGTTTTCCACGGCCCACAGAACTGCTTTGTAATAAAATGCGCCTTGCTTTACGTCCTCAAACGGATTGGTCTTGCTCTTGGGCTCCGGGCAGCCGGCGGCGCGCCACAGGAAGGTCACGACCTGGCCTCTGGTGCAGCTCTCATTCGGGCCGAAGGTGGTCTTGGTCAGACCGTTGGTGATTTGCGGATCAAATCCGTAGGCCCAATAGACAGCATCAAAGTAGAACTTGCCCTCGTCCCGAACGTCATCAAAGCGGAAGGGCATTTCCGAAAGATCCACCTCATGGAATTGGAACAGATCAAGGAAACCGTTCTCCCATTTGCTTCCAAACCTGGGGCCGATCCCACGAACCATTACCGTATAGCCCATTAAGTCAAAAAACGCGGTTGGCGCGAGCAGCATCGTTTCCCCGGAGCCCTTCTTCTTGTATTCTCCGCCGTCATAGTAGTAAATAACGGTGTCTTCTCCATTGACGCAAGCAGTGGTTTCTGTGAGCTGCAGATTCTCAAATTCACGGGCCAGCGATGCGTTTCTCTGTGAAACTGTTTCGTCCAGGGACGGTTTTGGGCTGTCCTTTGTACCGGGCAATGCTATGAGAACTTCAAAAACGTCGGTATCTCTCTGGAAGAAATAGTCCATATAGTCACGATTGGATGCGACCAGGATTTCCCGAAGCAGATGCTTGTTCTCCGCTGATCTTACGGTCATCACGCGGCCGAGATTTCGCGCCGCGTTCAGGAACGAGGAAAAGCTGCCCCACTCCTCGGATGGCTTGGCATCCGCTGTTTTGATCCATTCGATCAAGTCATATACGCTGTAAGAAACGTGGTATTGTAGCGGTTCAACCATATGAGCTTCGGCATCGGCGATGGCGTTTGCCAGGGCCTTGGCAGCGGCGTCGATCTCCTCCTGCGTGGCGTCTTCCTTTGCCAGGACAGCTTTGGCGGCTTCCACCGCTTCTTTAAATGCAGCGAAGCTCTCAGGCGTATACTCCGTTTCATACGGAACATCGGTGATCTCAGGCTCCCTTTCATTATACCGGCTGAGATCCAGCGCCAGTGCGGTCTCGATGGCCTCCGCAAGGGCGCTCTTGTCCAGAGCCGGCGGCTGCGAACCCCGCAGCGGCGTCGCATACACACAATCTTTCCCGTCGTCGGAATATATCTCATCATCGTGGCCGAGGGCCCAATCGATGCTTGTGACCTCATCGAGGGCGGCGAGTCCGGCGATCTTGTGCTTGGCGACCTCGGCGGTCACGAAGGGGCTGAGTTTCCCCTTGAAGAAGACCTCGTCCGTCGGCTCCAGATGATTTTCCACAAACGCGGTCGTGAGGGCGGTGTAGGCCTCCTGCTGCGCCTGGAGTTGTGCGGCTCTGTCGCCTTGATCGGCGCTCAGCACGGCGATATCCGCGGGCTCCTTTAAGGTGATGTGGATGGGAATCAGCTCGTCATGGCCTGCGATGTTCATGAATTTTTGCAATTGTTTTTCGATCTTTTTGCGCTGCGCCGGATCCTCCGGCAGCTCCGGATCGGGCAGGGCTTCGTCATAGCCGAAGGCGGTGTCGATTTGCGACACCATCTTCAGCGCCGCCAGCGATTCGATCTTATCCGCGCGCACCGTGGCGACCAGCACCGGGAAATTTTCATCACTCTCAAACAGGATGTTGCTGAAATCCTCCCGGTGATTGTCCATAAACAGGCGATACATGAAAAGGTCGTTGCCGAGCTCGTTCGCCGCCTGTTCCCTTGCGGTCCGGTAGGCCTGGAACGCCTCGGGCGGCGACGACAGCGTGGGATATTCGGCGGAAAC
>CADBKB010000021.1 GCA_902795095.1 Oscillospiraceae bacterium | reverse complement strand
CATTCCGCCTTATGATCATGAAGGCATTACAAACCGGGAAAGGGCGGAAAGCTTCTGCAGGAACGAGGTTGATCCGATTGATCAGGCGCGGTATCTGCGGTTCATTGATTTTTCCAGTCTCGCGGAGCGTGTTGATGCGGATCCGAATCATTATATTCAGAGCCTGTTCCGGATGCGATGGACAGATGAAGAGACAAGATGGCATACAGCCAGGGTAACCCGTGTGCCATCGTCCGGAGAGAGGATCTATCTTCTGACGGTTCAGAGCATCAAGGGAAAATGGACAAAGTGGCTGGATAATGCTTCCCAGGAGATCCTGGGGTAGGAATGAAGGGAGGGCATGGTTCAGAATGCGAAAGAGAAGGAGCCCTCCGTTGTCCGCGGATATCCGGAACGGTTTTGCGGAGCGTTGGCGCGGCGGAGGCGGGCGGATGTGGGCGTCCGTCCCTACGGGTGCGGTGGTCGACGGAGGCGGGCGGATGTGGGCATCCGCCCCTACGGGTACGGCGGTCGGCGGAAGCCGGCAGAGGCGGGCGGATGTGGGCGTCCGTCTCTACGGGTGCGGTGGTCGACGGAGGCGGGCGGATGTGGGCATCCGCCCCTACGGGTGCGGTGGATGATGGCAGCCGCGCGGCGGGGCAAAAAAAATCCCGCCCGGAGGCGGGCTCCGGGCGGGGTTGTTGGATCGGTATTCAGGATCACTCGGGCTTCTTCGTGCCGCACTCGGTGCAGAATTTGCCGGTGTTCTCCGTGCCGCAGGCGCAGGTCCAGGCGCCGGTGTCGGGCTTCTTGGTGCCGCACTCGGTGCAGAACTTGCCGGTGTTCTCCGTGCCGCAGACGCAGGTCCATGTGCCGGCGGGGGCGGGCTTCTTGGTGCCGCACTCGGTGCAGAACCGGCCGGTATTGACCTTGCCGCAGGCGCAGGTCCAGCTGTCGGCGGGCGCTGCCACGGGGGCCACGGGGGCGGCATTCTGCATCAGAGCCGCGGCGTTGAAGCCGCCGTTGGCCTGGGCGGCGTTCATGCCCATGAAGGCCATGGCTGCGCCGCTGGGATTCTTGGCGGCGTCCTTCATGGCCTGGGCCTGGGCGCCGGCCAGCTGGGCGGCCATGCCGGAGGCGGTCTGCATGGTCTGCATCTGCTTGATCATGGCCTCGTCTTCCTCGCTGGCCTTGACCGAGCTCATGCCGAAGGCGACGATCTCGATGCCGATGCGGTCACGCCATTTGGCGGAGAGCACATCGTTGAGCACGTCGGCCATCTCCTGGGTGTGGGCGGGGATGGCGCTGTAGCGGATGCCCATATCGGAGATCTTGGCGAAGGCGGGCTGCAGAGCGGTGAGCAGCTCGCTCTTCAGCTGGGGATCCAGCTTGTCGCGGGTGTAGTCGCTGGTGACATTGCCGCAGACATTGGTATAGAACAGCATGGGGTTGCAGATGTGGTAGCTGTACTCGCCGAAGCAGCGCAGGCCGATGTCCACATCCAGGTTCACCCGCTGATCCACCACGCGGAAGGGCACCGGGGACGGGGTGCCGTACTTATTGTTCATGATCTCCTTGGTATTGAAGTAATAGATGCGCTGATCCTTGGGGGGCTCGCCGCCGAAGGTGAAGCGCTTGCCGATGAGCTTGAAGGTCTCCAGGATGCCGGAGCCGAGGCTGCCGGTGAAGATGGAGGGCTCGGTGGAGGTATCATAGACGAATTCGCCGGGCTCGGCGCAGAGCTCCACGACCTTGCCCTGATCCACGATGATCATGCACTGGCCGTCGGCCACGGCGATGACCGAGCCGTTGGAGATGATGTTATCGCTGCCCTTGGTGTTGGAGGAACGGGGAGACACACGCTTCTTGCCCTTGGTGACCAGTACGTTTTCAGGGAGTGCTTCGCAGTAGAAGTATTCTTTCCACTGATCGGCCAGGACGCCGGAGGCGGCGCCGAGAACTGCAGAAATAAGACCCATAATTCATTTCTCCTTTTATCGCATTGTTTTTTGTGTGTATCGTGTGTGTATCGTATGACCGCCTGCGCGGTGGATCACGGAGCTTCCTCGCCTGCCGCGGCCGCGGTGTCCGCCTGGGCTGCGGTGTCCGCCTGGGCTGCGGCGTTCTGCGCGGCGCTGCGGCTGATGATGTCGAACAGGTGCAGGTTCTCATAGTCGGGCTTGATCTCATATTTGGAGAACAGGTCGTCGATGAGCTTGTTGAACTGCTCGTACTTGCATTCCTCTTCCGCCACGGTCTGCCAGTAGGGCCGGTCGCCCTCGGAGGAGAAGTACATCAGGTGATAGCCGTACTCGGTGCGCACGATGCCGGTGTCGCCGGGCGCTCTCGCGGGATCGAAGCACCAGTCGTTGAAGGTATCCACCATCTGGCCGGGATAGACGCCCTCGTACAGGCCGCCGTTTTCGGCGGAGCCGGGATCGGCGGTTTCGGTACCCGCCAGGGCGGCGAAGTTATCCTCGGTGGGATCCGCCTTCCACTGCTCGTAGATCTCGTTGATGCGCTGCTCCGCGTCGGCCCAGGCCGCCTGGGAGCTCTCCTCATTGGTCCCGTCGCCGTCGGCGTCGGTATCCTTCTCGGGGATGATCAGGATGTGGCGCACATTGACCACGTTCTGGTCGGTCTTCTCCACGCCCTTGGCGGCATATTCCTCGGCATGCTTGTCGTAGAAGGCGCTGATCTCGTCGGCGTCCACGGTGATGTCCTGCTGCATTTTGGTGGCGTGGGTAAAGGCCAGGCTGGACAGGCGGTAGTATTCCAGATAATCGTCCATGGTCACATTGGGCCCGAAGCTCTGGGCGAGGTAGTCCTCCACGCTGTCGAAGCCGTACTGCGTGGCCTGGTCCGCCATGTTCGTGGGCAGGCTGTCCAGCATCTGCTGGGTTTCGGCGCTGAGCTGGGTGCCGCTTTTCACGGCCTCGTCATACAGCGCCACGTTCTGCAGATAGTAGTCCAGGGCCGTCTGCAGATAGTGCTGCTCCCAGTTGACGTTCTGGCCGTACTTCTGCTCGGCGAAGGGACGGGTGGTATCCGGCCCGCGATAGGACAGATAGTCGGCGTTTTCATTGAGATCCTGATAGACCATGGACCAGTAGAAGATCTGCAGCAGTCCGCCCGTGAGCTCATGCTCGCCCACCCGGGCGGCAATCTGGGCGTTGTACTTCTCGGCCAGGGACTCGTCGGTATAGGCGAAGGGGCCGTGCTTCATCATTTCATCCATGTCCACCCGGGAGTGCTCGCCCACCTCGTCGGCGGTGAGCTCGCCGGACGCGGCGGCGTCGGCGCTCTCCGCGCTCTTGCTGCGGGTCAGATGGATCGTCAGCGCCAGCAGCCCCGCCAGGATGGCGATGGCGGCGACGGCAATGGCGATCTTCTTGCCCGTGCTCATGGGCGCCTTGGCGGAGCGCTCGGGCTTCTCGGCCAGGGGCAGCTCCTCGATGGGCAGATCCTCCGCCGGCCGCCGGTCGGCCATCATGGCCTCGGCAAAGGCGGCCTCGGGGCTCAGCGCCTCCCCGGCCTCGTCGGCGGCCTCTGTCCCGGCCGCTTCGGCTGCCTCGGCAGCCTCGTCTGCAGCCGCTCCGGCTGCGTCGGCAGCTTCGTCTGCAGCCGCTCCGGCTGCGTCGGCAGCTTCTGCCGCAGCCGCTCCGGCTTCCTCCGCGGCCTCGGCCGCAGCCGCTTCGGCTTCCTCCGCGGCCTCGGCCGCAGCCGCTTCGGCCGCAGTCTCTGCCTGCTGTGCGGCAGCTTCGGCCGCTTCAACGGACGCGTCCAGCGGCGCGGTCAGCTCTTCCTCGAGCGCCTGCGCGCCGGATTGCAGTTTTTCGTCCATAGGTACCTTCTTTCTCGCGGATGTTCGCGTATTGAGTCAGCCCACAGCCTCGACGCCGTCAAAGCGCTCGGCATTGTGCGCGGTGGGCACGCGCAGGTCGATATTTTCCGGGTGCCGCGTAAAGACCCAGGTCTTGCGCAGCTCCTCCAGGGTGTGAACGTAGTCCTCGCGGCGCAGATCCTCTGTGCAGACGATCTGCCAGTAGGGGCGCTCGCCCAGGGCGCTGACATAGCACAGGGCCCAGGCGTCGGACTCCCGCAGCAGGGCGCTGTCCCCCACGGAGCGGCCGCCCCCGGCGGGGTAAAGCCACTTTGCCAGCTCCCCCGTGCCGCCGGGATAGAGCCCGGTGTACAGGCCGCCGGCGGGGGACTTGAAATCCTCCGTCTTCGCGTCGGCCAGGGCGGCAAAGGCGCTGTCGGTGGGATCGGCGGCGAATTCCGCCTCCACGGCCCGGGCCCGGGCCTCGGCGGCGCTCCAGTCGTCCTCGCTGCCGGGGTCGTCCGGATAGAAGCGGATGATGCGCACATCGGTGGTGCGCGCGTCGTCCTTTAAAATATGAAATACGGATTCGTAATCCGCGGCATGGGCGTCGTAATAGGCCGAGAGCTCGGCTTCGGAATAGTCCTTCTCCCGCACGGCCGCGGCATAGGCCTCGGCGGTGGCGACCTCCCGGCAGAAGGCGGCATATTCCTCCGGCGCCGCGCCCTCGCCGTAGAGGGCCGTGAGCATGGCGGGCAGGTCGGCATAGCCCCGCTGCTTCGCGTCGGCGTCGTCCAGGGGCGCGCCCTCCACGGGGGCGAAGCCCGCGGCGTCCGCCGCGAGACACAGCATCCGCGTCTGCTCGGCCAGGGTCAGGGCCTGGTCCGTCAGGAACTCGGCCCAGGTCTGGGTCTCGTCATAGCGCTGGTCGGCCAGATCCCGGGAGGCGTCGAAGGCGCTGTCGCCGTAGGCGTCGAGCACGGCGGTATACTGCTGGCCGAAATAGAACTGAAACCGGCTGTTGGTCATCACGTCGGACCCGCACTCCAGCACCGGCGCGTCGTCCGGGACGGGAGCCTCCCCCGCAGGGGCGGGATCCTCCGCCGCGGGAGCGGGATCCGCCGCCGCTGGGGCCGGAGCCTCCGCCGCGGGGGCCGGCTCTGGCTGCGCGGCGCACCCGGCCAGCAGGCACACCGCCGCCAGCAGCGCAAGCAGCCGCTTCATTCGTCGCCTCTGGTCATCAGCACCACGCTCCAGACCACCAGCGCGCCGCCCAGCAGCATGAAGGCGACGCCGGCGATGACCGCCAGGGCCATGGAGGATGCGGTGCCCTTGATATAGGTTTGCATCAGCTGCCAGCCCAGATAGGCCAGATATCCGCCGACCAGGATGCGGATGAGGTAATGGGTGCGCATATTCGCCGGCTTCGGCGTTTGCTCGGGCTCCGGGGCCGGCTCCTGCGGGATCAGTTCGTTTTGTTGTTCGTCCATATCGGTTCTCCTGTGGTAATCAGTGGGGCTCCGCGCCGCGGCGGAACAGCTCGATCATCTCCCCGGTGAGGGAGATCTCGGAGTGGTCGGCGGGCAGGCTGCCGCGCTCGAACCATCCGGCCTCCGCCAGCTCTCCGGGGTCCATGCGGATCTCGTCCGGCCCGTCCAGCTCGGCAAAGAAGCCCATCAGCAGACTGTCGGTGAAGACCCAGGGCTGGGAGCGGTAGAAGCGCAGATTCCTGACCCGCAGCCCCGTCTCCTCGTATACCTCCCGGCGGACGGTATCCTCGATGCTCTCGCCGATCTCATTGAAGCCCGCCACAAGGGCATAGGACTTGAAGGGCCGGCCCCGGTATCGGGTGAGCAGCAGCCGCTCGCCGTCGTGCACCGCGGCGATGACCGCGGGGTTGATCCTGGGATAGACGGTGGCGCCGCAGCGCGGGCAGACCCGGGCGCGCTCGCAGTCGCTGTCCACCATGGCCGCGCCGCAGGCGCCGCACAGGCGGTTTTGCCGGTACCAGCGCATCAGGCTGCCGCCCACGCCCACCGCCCAGGCGATGTGCCGGGGATGGGCGGAACGAAGGCCCGCCGCCGCTGCAAAGGCAAAGCCCGCGGGGATCCGCCCGGGGGCGGCGTCGGTCAGGAACACCGGCGCGCCGTCGAGCTCGAAGGCGAAGCGGCCCTCGGAAAGCGCCAGCTCGCCCCAGCGGGGAAGGCGCAGATCCTCCGCGCCCCCGGCGCACAGCACCTCGCCCTCGCGGAATACCAGCGTCGGCGCGTCGGGCGTCGGCGGCAGGGCCCGGTAGGGATTTGCGAAGCTGTGGGGGGCGATGTCCTGGATCATGGCGGTCTTCCTTTGCCTCTGGCAGTGCTATTATATCATTATAGATTATAGCACCTCTTTCTGCGTTTGTCACGGGAAATGTGAGAATTGTCCCGGAAAAATGGCCCGCCGGAGCTATCATACCCCGGAACGCTGAAGCGGTCCTGAAAAAACGCCTTCCCGCTTGCAAAACGGGAAAAAACCGGGTATAATGAAGCTGTAATATGGGTAAGTATGGCTTGATCGGGAGGCGGACATGAGATTCGACGGTTTTTTGGGCAACGACGCCCTGCGCAGTCGCCTCGGCGCCGCCGGCGACGCGGGCAAGCTGCCCCATTGCTGCGCCATATGCGGTCCCGCGGGCAGCGGCAAGCGGACCCTCGCCCGGATCCTGGCCGCCGCCATGCAGTGCCGGAGCGAGACGGAGCGGCCCTGCGGCGTGTGCAGCGCCTGCAAGAAGGTCTTCGCCGGCAACCATCCGGATGTGACCCTCTGCGAGGACGCGGAGCACAAGCTCTTCGGCGTGGGCGCCGCCCGGGCCGTGGCGGCGGACGCCTGCATCCGGCCCAACGAGGGCCGGAGCAAGGTGTATATCTTCCCGCAGGAGCTCAATCCCCAGGCCCAGAACGCTCTGCTCAAGCTCATCGAGGAGCCCCCCGCCTACGCGGCCTTCCTCTTCCTCACGCCCGATCCGGAGCGGCTGCTGCCCACGGTGCGCAGCCGGTGCCAGATGATGCAGCTCGCCCCCCTGGACGCCGGGACCCTGTCCGCCGCCCTGCGCGGCCGCTGCCCCGGCAGGAGCGAGGCCGACTACCGTGCGGCGGCGAGCGTCTCCGGCGGCTGGCTCGGCCAGGCCCTGGAGGCGCTGGAGGCATCCCGCGGCACAGAGCGCACCGATCGGTTCGCCCAGGCCTACGCCCGGCGCGACCGCCTCGCCCTGACCGAGCTGCTGTGCGGCATGGAGAAGCTCAGCCGCGACGAATTTTCGGCCGAGCTGGCGCTCTGGATGGGCCTGATCCACCGGGCCCTGTGCGCAAAAGCGGGCCTGCCCGCCGACGAGCAGGCCGGCGCCGTTGCCGGCGCCCGTTCCGCGCCGGAGCTCAGCGCCGCCATGGAGGCCCTCCGCCTGGCCTATGACCGCGCCCAGAGCAACGTGGGCGTGGGCCATCTGTGCGGAGCCCTGCGCAGCCTTTGACAAACTACAACCAGAACAGGAGTTAACCTATGGATGAACTGATAAAGGATCCCGTCGTCGAACCGCAGCCGGATCCCACCGCCTCCGTGACCGTGGTGGACGTGGCGTTCCGCTCCGGCGGGAAGGTCTATTATTTCGACCCCGGCCAGCTGCAGATCCCCGCCGGGTCCCACGTGATCATTGATACCGCCCGGGGCGTGGAGTACGGCGAATGCACCGCGGGCAACCATACCGTCGCCGTGCGGGATGTGGTGCTGCCCCTGCGCCGGGTGCTGCGCCTCGCCACCGACGCCGACGAGCGCACCGCCGCGGAAAACCGGGAGAAGGAAAAGCGGGCCTATGACGTGTGCCTGCAGAAGATCGCCGAGCAGGGGCTGGAGATGCAGCTCGTGTCGGCGGAGTACGCCTTTGACGGCAGCAAGATCCTCTTCTTCTTCACCGCCGACGGGCGCGTGGACTTCCGCGAGCTGGTCAAGAGCCTGGCGGCGGTCTTCCGCACCCGCATCGAGCTGCGCCAGATCGGCGTGCGCGACAAGGCCAAGATGGTGGGCGGCCTGGGCGTATGCGGCCGGCCCTTCTGCTGCCGGGAATTCCTGGAGGAATTCCAGCCCGTGTCCATCAAGATGGCCAAGGTGCAGAATCTCAGCCTCAACCCCACCAAGATCTCCGGCACCTGCGGCCGGCTCATGTGCTGCCTCAAGTATGAGCAGGAGGCCTACGAGGACCTGCTGCGCACCAGCCCGAAGAACGAATCCTTCGTCGATACCCCCGACGGCCGCGGCACCATCACCGAGGTGAACCTGCTGCGCCAGAGCGTCAAGGTGCGCATGGAGGATCACCCCGAGGAGATCCACAGCTACGGCAACGACCAGATCGCCGTGCTGCGCAGCGGCAAGGCCCATAAGAACGATCCTCCCATCCCCAGGGACCTGGCGCCCATCTCAGGCAACCGGGAGACGCGCACCCGTCTGCGCTCCTCCGCGCCCGCCATGGAGCCCCTGGAGCCGGTGCTGCTCCGCTCCACCGCGGAGCTGGCCCACCGGGAGCCGGAGGAGAAGGAGCAGCCCCAGCGCCGCAGCCGCAGCCGCCGCCGCGGCCGGCCCGAGGCCGCGGACAAGCCCAAGGCGCAGGACAAGCCCAAGGCGCAGGACAAGCCGAAGCAGGAAAAGCCCCGCCAGGACAAGCCCGCCAAGGGCGGCAAGCCCAAGGAGAAGGCCCGGGACGAGAAGCACGCCGCCCCGAAGCCGTCCCACGAGGAGGCGGCCAAGAAAGCGAGCCGCGAGGAAGGCGCGAAGAAGCCGAACCGCCGCCGGCACTACCGGCGCAAGAGCGAGCAGAAATAACATCCGGCGCCCGCGCGGGCAAGGCCCCGCGGGGACAGCCGCGTGAAGAGTGAAAAGGGAAGAGGGAAATGGGATCCTCAAATCCTCGATTTGAGCCTTTTTCGAGCATTTTTCATATCGCAGATATGAAAACGCCTCTTTCCTCTTCACTCTTCTCTTTTCCATTCAAATATGCTATGATGAACAAAATCACGAAAGGGGGCTGCGTCATGCAGGAGCTGTTCCATCCAACCATGAATCCCGCGCAGCTTCAGGCCATGTCGGTCCTGGGTCTGGCCCATATGGGCGACTGCGTCTTTGAGCTGCTGGTGCGCACCAGAGTGTGCCTGTCCGGCATGGGAAAATCCGAGCATCTGCACCGGGCCACGGTGGAGCATGTGTCCGCCCCGGCTCAGGCGGTGTTTCTGGACGCGATCCTGCCCTGCCTGACCGAGGAGGAGCTGGCGATGTACCGCCGGGGCCGCAACGCCCATGTGCACGCCATCCCCAAGAACGCCACCCACGGCCAGTACGCCAAGGCCACCGGCCTGGAGGCCCTGCTGGGCAGCCTCTACCTGTCCGGCCGGCGCGACCGGATCGAAGAACTCTTTGCCATCGGATGGGAGGCCCAGCATGCCCTTTGACGCCCTGACCCTCAAGGCGGTGACCGCGGAGCTCAGCGAGGCTCTGGCGGACAGCCGCATCGATAAAATCCATCAGTCCACCCGCGACAGCCTGGTGCTCCAGCTGCGCTCCCGCGCCGGGACCCGGCGGCTGTATCTGTGCGCCAATCCCGGCTATCCCCGCATCCAGCTCACGGAGATGAACCCGGAGAATCCGGCCAAGCCTCCCATGTTCTGCATGCTGCTGCGCAAGCACCTGCTGGGCGGCCGCTTTCTGGGCATCGAGCAGGCGGGGCTGGAGCGCTGCGTGACCCTGCGCTTCGCCTGCGCCGACGAGCTGGGCGAGGTGACGGAAAAGCAGCTGGTCGCCGAGCTCATGGGCCGCACCTCCAATCTGATCCTGGTGGGCGCCGACGGCCGGGTGATCGACTGCCTGCGCCGGGTGGACCTGACCATGTCCGAGCGCCGGCCGCTGCTGCCGGGTCTGCGCTATGAGCTGCCCCCGAAGCAGGAAAAGCGCGATCCCGCCCTGGCCGAGCCCGGGGCTCTGGCCGCCCTGCTCTCCGCCCGCGCCGGCGATCCCCTGGATCGGGTGCTGCTGGACAGCTTCTTCGGTCTGTCGCCCCTGCTGTGCCGGGAGCTGGCGTGCCGCGTGACCGGCAATGTGGACACCCCCGTGCCGGCGGACGCCCGCGCCGCCGCCGAGGCCCTGTGCGCCGAATTGGCGGCGCTGATCCGCGGCCCCTGGCAGCCGACCCTGCTGCGCCGGCCCGACGGCCGGGGCTTTGATTTCTCCTGCACGCCCATCCTCCAATACGGCACAGCGCTGAAAACCGAGGTCTATCCCGATTTTTCCTCCATGCTCGACGCGTTCTATGCCGCCCGGGACACCGCCGACCGGCTGCGACAGAAATCCCAGGCCATGGTGCGCGAGATCACGAACCTGCGCGACCGCACCGCCCGCCGCCTGGCCCACCAGCGCCGGGAGCTGGAGGCCACCTATGACCGCGACCGCCTGCGTCAGCTCGGCGACATCGTCACCGCCAACCTCTACCAGATCCAGCGCGGCCAGGTGCGGCTGAGCGCCGTCGATTTCTACGATCCGGAGATGAAGACCGTCGATATCCCGCTGAATCCGGCCATCTCCCCCCAGGCCAACGCGGCCAAATTCTACAAGGACTACGCCAAGGCGAAAAACGCCGAAAAATATCTCACCGAGCAGATCGCGAAGGGCGAGGAGGAGCTGGAATACCTCATGAGCGTCCTCGATTCCCTGACCCGGGCCGAGACGGACCGGGATCTGGCGGAGATCCGCGAGGAGCTGCTCTCCGGCGGGATCCTCCGGGAGCGGGGCGCGAAAAAGCGCATGAAGCTGCCCCCCTCCAGACCCACGAGCTTCCTGAGCTCCGACGGCTTCCCCATCCTGGTGGGCCGCAGCAATCGCCAGAACGACGAGCTGACCCTGCGCACCGCGGACAAGTCCGACCTCTGGCTGCATGTGCAGAAAATCCCCGGCAGCCACGTCATCATCGTCTGCGGCGGGGCGCAGCCGCCGGACAGCACCGTCACCGAGGCCATGATGCTGGCCGCCTATTATTCCCGCGCCCGGGAGGGCCAGGGGGTGGCGGTGGACTGCACCCAGGTGCGCAACGTAAAAAAGCCGGGCGGCGCCCGCCCGGGCATGGTGATCTACGACCGCTACCGCACCGGCTACGTCACCCCCGACCCGGAGCTCGTCAAGCGGCTGGCCATTCCGGAGAAATAATGCAAAGCATTCCGTCCGTAGGGAGGCATCCCCAGCGACGGCGGCGAAGCCGCCTAGTCCCTTCAGGGGATGCCTCCGCGATACGCGCCCAGGCCCGGAAGCAGCGGAGCGATCTGGGGATCGCTCCCTACGGAAAATGCCGCACGGAAGGCTTTGGCCCTCTGATCATTTTAAGAAGGAGCAACCTATGGATCCGATCACGATATGGGACCTTTCCGTCCTGGACGCGCTGCAGCGCTGCCGGACGCCCTTTATGGATTCGTTTTTTTCCGCGCTCACCCATCTGGGGGATAAAGGGATCGTTTGGATCGCCCTGGCGCTGGTGCTGCTGTGCGTCCCGAAGACCCGCAGGCTCGGCCTGTGCGTGGCGCTGGCGCTGATCCTCGACCTGCTTTTGTGCAACATCCTCATCAAGCCCCTGGTGGGGCGCATCCGCCCCTATGCCATCCGCGACGTGGTCCTGCTGGTCAGGGCCCCCACGGACGCTTCCTTCCCCTCGGGCCATGCCGCCTCGGCCTTCGCCGCCGCCACCGCGCTGGCGTGGCGCCGCAGCCGTCTGGCGATCCCCGCGGTGATCCTGGCGGCGCTCATCTGCTTCTCCCGGCTGTACCTGTACATCCACTATCCCACCGATGTGTTCGCCGGTATCGCCCTCGGCGCGCTTTGCGGCGCCGTCGGATGCCTTGCGGCGGACCGCATCCCGCGCAGAAAGGAGACCTGACCATGGAATTTCGCCTGCACGCTCCCTATCAGCCCACCGGCGACCAGCCCCAGGCCATCGACACGCTGGTGCAGGGACTGGAGCTGGGCCTGGCGGAGCAGGTGCTGCTGGGCGTCACCGGCTCGGGCAAGACCTTCACCATGGCCAACGTCATCGCCCGCATGAACCGGCCCACCCTGGTGCTGGCCCACAACAAGACCCTGGCCGCCCAGCTCTGCTCGGAGTTCCGGGAGTTTTTCCCGGAGAACGCGGTGGAATACTTCATCTCCTACTATGACTACTATCAGCCCGAGGCCTACATCGCCCACACCGACACCTACATTGAAAAGGATTCCTCCGTCAACGAGGAGATCGACCGTCTGCGCCACAGCGCCACCTCGGCCCTGTTTGAGCGGCGGGACGTGATCGTGGTGGCCTCCGTGTCGTGCATCTACGGTCTGGGCGACCCCATCGACTATCAGAACATGGTCATCTCCCTGCGCGTGGGCCAGAGCCGGCCCATCGAGGAGATCTCCCGCAGGCTCACGGAGATCCGCTACGAGCGCAACGATCTGAACTTCACCCGCAATACCTTCCGCGTCCGGGGCGACACCCTGGAGATCTATCCCGCCTACTGGGCGGGCCGGGCCATCCGGGTGGAATTTTTCGGCGACGAGGTGGACCGTATCAGCGAGATCAACGCCGTCACCGGCATGCCGGAGCGGGTGCTGAACCATGTGGCCATCTATCCCGCCAGCCACTACGTGACCACCCGGGAGAAGATGGAGCGGGCCATCCGGGAGATCGAGCGGGAGATGGACGAGCGCGTGGCCTACTTTGAAGCGCGGGGCAAGCTCCTGGAAGCCCAGCGCATCGCCCAGCGCACCCGCTACGACATCGAGATGATGCAGGAGATCGGCTTCTGCACCGGCATCGAGAACTATTCCCGGGTCATCTCCGGCCGGGCCCCCGGCACGCCGCCCATGACCCTCATCGACTATTTCCCCGACGATTTCCTGCTGATGGTGGACGAGAGCCACGTCACCCTGCCCCAGGTGCGCGCCATGTACAACGGTGACCGCTCCCGCAAGGAGAGCCTGGTGGAGTACGGCTTCCGCCTGCCCTCGGCCTTCGACAACCGCCCGCTGACCTTCGATGAGTTTGAAAGCAAGCTGGGCCAGCGGATCTATATCTCCGCCACCCCCGCGCCCTTCGAGCGGGAGCGGGCCGGGCAGATCGCCGAGCAGGTGATCCGGCCCACGGGTCTGCTGGATCCGGAGGTCATCGTCCGGCCCATCGAGGGACAGATCGACGATCTGATCGGAGAGATCCACGCGGTGATCTCCCATAACGAGCGCATCCTCGTCACCACCCTCACCAAGAAAATGGCGGAGGATCTGACGGACTACCTGGGCAAGGCGGGCATCCGCGTGCGCTACATGCACTCCGATGTGGGCGCCATGGAGCGCATGGAGATCATCCGCGACCTGCGCATGGCAAAATTCGACGTGCTGGTGGGCATCAACCTGCTGCGCGAGGGCCTGGACCTGCCGGAGGTGGCCCTGGTGGCCATCCTGGACGCGGACAAGGAGGGCTTCCTCCGCTCCGAGACCTCCCTCATCCAGACCATCGGCCGCGCCGCCCGCAACGCCGGGGGCCGGGTGGTCATGTACGCCGATCACATCACCGCGGCCATGCGCGCCGCCATCGACGAGACCAACCGCCGCCGCGCCATCCAGCAGGCCTACAACGAGGCCCACGGCATCGTGCCCAAGACCATCGTCAAGGATGTGCGCGAGCTCATCGAGATCAGCCGCGACGCCGCCGAGGTGACGCGCAAGGGCGGCGTGAAGATGACCAAGCGCGAGCGGGAGGAGGCCATCGCAAAGCTGGAGAAGCAGATGCGTCAGGCCGCCCGCATGATGGAGTTCGAGTATGCCGCCGCCCTGCGGGACCAGATCATCGAGCTGCGGGGGGCAAAATAGGGGATTTTTTGACATTTTTCGGGTTCTATGCTATAGTAAACCCAAGAATTCTATTCCAATGAAAGGAGGGACCGCCATGAAGCAGCTCCTGCGGCTGCTGATCGCCGTCCTCTGCGTCCTGGGCCTGAGCGTGGGCGCCGCGGCGGCAAGCGTCCGGGTGGAAACCATGAGCGTCGAGATGACCGTGGACGAAAACGGCACCGCCAAGGCGGAGGTCGCCGCCCATCTGGAAGCGGACGCGCCGGTGGACAGCCTTTCCATCACGCTGGGGCCCAACGTCTCCGGCGTGCATGTGGCGGGGCAGAAGGCCGACGTCTCCCGCGCCGGCGGCCAGAGCACCCTCACCCTGGGGGGAGAATCCGGTCTGTCCTTCCCCATGGATCTGCACCTGAGCTATACCGTGCGCAATACCGTGGCCGCCGACAGCGAGGCCCAGCAATTCAGCGTGCGTCTGCTGGGGGCCGTTAAGGATGCGGACGTGGAGCATTTCTCCGCCAAGGTCCAGATGCCCGGTCCCTTCGAGGCCATCCCGGAGTTTTCCAGCGGCTACTATGCCGACGGCATCGACAATTTTCTCACCATCCGCGTCTCCCCCGAGGGGCTGATCACCGCCGATTCCATGGAACCCATGCTGGCGGGCGAGACCCTGGACCTGCGGCTGCAGACGGAGCCGGATTACTTCGCCCTGCACAATGTGGCCGGGCGCACCCTCCTGTTTGACAAGATCGCCATGATCGTGCTGGCCCTGTTCGGCGCGATCTACTGGTGGCGCGCCCTGCGCTCGCCGATGCCGCGGATGGAGCCCCAGACCCGCGCCCCCATGGGCGTGGAGCCGGGGGTGGCGGCCATGCTCCTGGTCGATCAGCCGCCGGATCTGGCGCTGATGGTGCTGGGCTGGGCTGCCGACGGCTATCTCCGCGCCGCCAGGCTCAAGGGCGGCCGCCTGCTGCTCACCCGCCTCATCCCCATGGGCAACGAGCGCAGCGCCTATGAGCAGGAGGTCTTCGCCCAGCTCTTCGCCAAGAAGGAAACTGTCGCCAGCGGCACCAACGCCTGGGCCGCCGCCCGCAAGCGGGCGAACAAAGCCGCCCGCGCCTACTGGTACGGCCGGATCTATGCCGATAAGCCCGGCAGGCCCGGCCTGCTGCGGCTGTGCGCCATTGCCCTGTGCGCCGTGGCCGCCCTGTCCTGTGCCGACCGGGTGATCCCCAGCATGACCCTGCGGCCTTTGCTGCTGGCTCTGTCGGCCCTGGCGGGGTTCGTCTGGGGCGCCGCCCTGCAGTATGCCCTGCAGCGTCTGCCCCGGCGCCGCCGCGGCCGGCCCATCCTGATCCTGGTCCTGTGCCTGATCGTCATGATCGTGGTCATCCGTCTGGCGGGCTCCGGCGGCGTGCTGTTCCTGGCCCTGCTGGCCTCGGTGCTGGCGGCCGCGGCGCTGGTCTTCGGGCCGAAGCGCCGCCGCAGCGGCGTCGACCTGCTCTCGGATCTGCTGGGCTGGCGCAAATACCTGCGCACCCTCACCCCGGAGACCGCCCAGCAGCTGCTGACGGCGGATCCCCAGTACTACTACCGCACCGCCCTCTACGCCGAAGCTCTGGGCGTCGGCGCGGCCTTTACCCGGGCCTTTGCCGGACTCCGTCTGGATGAATGCGCCCTGTTCGAGGCCGGCGAGAAGCCCGCCCCCCGGCAGGCGGAGAAATTCCGCGGGTATCTGTGCTATATCCTGGCCAGCGTCCGCGGCGAGCTGGCCTCCCGCCGCCGCAAGCGCACCGCGCCGAAAAAGCGCGCCCCCGCGCCCAGGCCCGCCGGCCGCGTCCGGCACAATGATCCCCGCCGCCATACCCGGGAGAGCTACGAGCCCGAGGAATACTGAAAAAACACGCCCGACAGGGCGTGTTTTTTATTCACTGCGGTTGAAGAAGAGGCGGGCCCAGAGCATGCCCATCTCGGCGGTCAGGATCCCGGCGGGGATATCCGCGAGGTAGTGCTGCTTGAGCAGCAGCACCGAGGCGAACACGGCGAGGGTAAACAGCGCCGAAGCGATTTTCCAGGGCTTTGCCACCCGGGGCGAGGCGAAAAACAGACGGGTGAACAGCCAGGATTCCAGGCAATGGAAGGAGGGAAAGAGGTTGTTCGGCTCGTCAACGGAATAGATCCAGGCCACGAGGCGGCTGAAAATATCCTGCCCCGCGGGCACGGGGCGCTGGATCTGCGTGGGCAGGAACAGGAAGCACACCGCGCCGATCAGCTTCGCCAGAAGCATGGCGCAGGCCCAGTAGCGGCAGGACTCCCGCGGCTCATGGGCCAGGACCAGATACCCCACCGCCCACTGGCCGAAGGCCAGCAGATATACCACGATCATCGCCGGCACGAAGGGGATGCGCCCGTCCAGGGCGGTGGCCACATTGCACAGCGGGGCGTGGACATCCAGAAGACGGGTGCCGAAATACGCCACGCTGTTGGCGACCAGCATCAGCGCCACGGGGACGATGGCATAGCGCGGCAGCAGCGGCGAGAGCAGCCGGTATTTCTTTTTGTCCGTGATCCTCACCCCCTCGGCTTTTCATGTATGCCCCATTATAGCAGTCTCGGAAAGACTTTTCAACCGGGCTGTGCAAAAGATCCCCGCGCCGCGGAAGCTAACGGGTCTTGAACAGATCCAGCACCTGGCCCAGGAGCATGGCGCCGATGGGGAAGAGGATCATCCCCGCCACGCCGCACAGGCGGAAGCCCGCGTACATGGCCCCCAGCGCCGCCAGAGGGCTCAGGCCCAGATGGCGGCCCAGCAGCCGGGGCTCCAGGGCGGAGCGGGTGAGGGCGCAGGCGGCATAGAGGACGGCCAGACCCACGCCCAGCCGGGTCTGCCCCCGCAGCAGGCAGGCCGCGCCCCAGGGCAGCAGCACCGTGCCCGCGCCCAGCACCGGCAGGGCGTCCACGCAGGCCGTCAGCGCCGCCGGGCCCAGGAACCGGCGCACCCCCAGAACCAGCAGCCCCGCCGCGCAGATGGCAAAGGTCACCCCCATCAGCCGGAGCTGCGCCCGGAGCCAGCCGCCCAGGGCGGTTTTCATCCGTCCGGACGCCTGCAGCAGCCGGGCGCGCAGCCGCAGGGGCAGCCGCTGCCGCAGCGCCTGCCGGAGCTCCGGCAGCCGCACGCAGAGCATGAAGCTGGAAAGCACCGCCGTGACGGTGAAGACCGCGGCGTCCGGCAGGGCGGATACCGCCCCACCCATGGCCCGCAGGGCCGCGCCGGACAGGGCCTCGCCCAGCCGTTCGCTTCGGGCCAGGAGGGCGTCGGTCCAGCGGCGGACCGCCTCCTCCATGTCCGCCGGCGCCCGGGCGCACAGCGCGTCGGACAGCCGGGTCATGGACGCCCCCGCCGCCTTTGCCAGGGCGGGGAGCTGGGCCGCCAGCGCCCCCAGCCGGCTCGCCGCCAGCCGCGTCAGGCCCCAGAGTCCGAGGCCCAGCACGCCGTAGATCGCCCCGACGCATACAACGCTTGCCGCCCAGCGGGGCAGGATCCGCCGGCAGCGGCGCACCGGCCCCTGGGCCATGGCCGCCACCGCCAGGCCGATGGCAAAGGGAGCCATGGCCGGCAGCACATAGCGCACAGCCAGAAACAGGCCCAGTGCCCCCAGCACAGCCAGCAGCACCGTGCGTTCCGGTTTTTTCTCCGTCATGTCCGCCTCCTTTCTCCTCTGTGCGGGAAAATCCCTTGAATTTGCCAAAAGCCTGTGATAAAATGTGTGATACAAGAACAAATGCACGCGATAGACGCACACGGAGGGAGCATCATGCACAAAAAACCGAGATACTATATCGTCGAGGCGTCCGCCCTGCCGGAGGTCTTTGTCAAGGTGGCCCAGACCAAGCATCTGCTGGAGACCGGCGCGGCCCGCACCGTCAACGACGCCGCCCGCATCACCGGCATTTCCCGCAGCGCGTTCTATAAGTACCG
>CADBKB010000020.1 GCA_902795095.1 Oscillospiraceae bacterium | reverse complement strand
CGAGGATTTCATGGAGCTGGTGGGACAGATGTACAACACCTACCGTCAGGTCTTCGACGACGCTCCTGCCCATCTGGAGGCCCTGGCCCAGGATATCACGGCCTCGGCGGAGATGAACAAGGTCGTCACCTCCAACGAAAGCCAGTCCACCCTGCACCTCACCTCACAGCGCGTAGTGCAGAGCGGAACGGAATATGAGCAGGTCTACAAGGCGACCAACGCCTGGCGCGACTATGTGGACAATGTCAAAACCTATGTCACCGCCCGCTCCGCCTTCTTCCGCGACAATCTGGCGGAGGATACCGAGGGCTTCCCCGCCCTTTTCCAGGCAGACACGGACTGCGCTGTCACCGTCTATCATACGCAGGACCTGTCCGGCGAACACACGCAGGACCCGGACGTCGCCTATGCCAGAAATGCCGAAACCGGCGAGATCGACGTGACCGGCGAGGGCCAGATCAATTTCACGGTCTCGGTAAAAACCGGCCATCAGATCAAATCCGTCACCGTAGAGCCCGCGGAGAATTACAAAAACCTCAAGGGCCCCGCGGATACCGGTGTGGAGAACGCCTACCGCATCACCAAGGTCACAGGCCCGCTGACCGTCAGGATCGAGACCGAGGAAATCCAATGTGAGCATGATTTCGTGGACGATGTTTGCACAAAATGCGGCGCCGCCGCCATGCAGGCGACCTTTGTGTGCGGCGAGGGCGTCAGTGTAGACGTGCTCAAGCTGCCGAATCTGGACGGAGAAATCTATGAGAACGCATCCGCCGCCTTCCCCCGCGCCAGCGCCACCGGCGAAATCGATATCACCGGCGAGGGCCAGGTCAACTTCGTGGTGAACGTGGCAAACGGCTATAAGCTGGAGAGCGTCACCGCGGAGCCGTCGGTCAATTATAAAAACCTCAAGGGGCCGGATGAGACTCTGATCAACAACGGCTACCGCATCACGAAGATGACCGGCGACGTCACCGTGTCGGTCACTGCCACCGAGGTCGGCCCCTGCGAGCATGAGTATCAGGCGGAGGTCACCGCACCCACCTGCACCGCCCAGGGCTTCACCACCTATACCTGCGCAAAGTGCGGCGACAGTTACGTTTCGAACTACACTGTGAAGATCCCCCACGACTACAAGGAGGGCGTGTGCGCCGTATGCGGCGAGAAGCTGCTGAATGTGACGATCGATTGCGGCGAGGGCGCCTCCGTCACCGTGCTTGAGACCCAGAAGGCCGACGGTCCGAAGACGGAGAACGCGGTAATCGCGAATCCCCGCGACGGCGACACGGGCCTCATCGACTGCTCCGGTGAGGGCCAGGTGAACTTTGTTGTCAATCTTGAAGAGGGCTATGCGCTGGAGAGCGTCACTGCCGAGCCCGCCGGGTCTTATAAGAACCTGAAAGGCCCCGCAGACACCGGAATTGAAAACGGCTATCGGATCACAAAGGTCAAAGGCAACTTGACGATCACGGTCAGAGCAAGAGATACCTATGAACCGCTCCCGCCCGCGGCTGCGTTTGTCCTCGACGAAGGCGTGAGCGTCACAGTCTGCGATTCTGAGGATCCCAACGAAGCGGGCAATGTTGCGATCGACCCGGAATTCTTCTACACGCGGAGCTTCATGGTCAACTTCACGGTGAACGTATCTGAGGGCTACCGGCTTGAAAGCGTCTCCGCAGAGCCCGCGGCCTACTATCAGGAGCTCAAGGGACCGGAGGAGACGAAGGTTGAAAACTGCTACTGGATCACCGGCATGAACGGCGTCGTCACCGTAACCGTCAAGACCGCAAAGCTGGGAGACGATACATGCAAGCACGATTACAAATCTGCAGTCACAGCGCCGACCTGTACGGAAAAGGGCTTCACAACCTACACCTGCTCGAAGTGCGGCGACAGCTACGTTTCGGATGAAACCGCCGCCCTCGGCCACGACTGGGGCGAAGGAACCGTCACCAAAAAGCCCACCCAGACCGAGCCCGGCGTGCGCACCTATACCTGCTCCCGCTGCGGCGAAACGAAAACGGAATCGATTCCCGAGCTCTCCCATGTACATGAATACAAGGCTGTCGTCACAGAGCCCACCTGCACGGAGAAGGGCTATACCACCTATACCTGCGTCTGCGGCGACACCTACATCAGCGATGAAGTGGACGCCCTGGGCCATGACTTTGTGGATGGCGTGTGCAGCCGATGCGGCACACCGGATCCCGCCCATGAGCAGCCCGCGGACAGACAAGCCCTGAACAAGGCCATTGCCGACGCCGGGGCCATCGATCCGGCGGAATATACCGAGGAGAGCATCGACGCCCTGAACAAGGCCTTGGACGCCGCTAAGGCCCTGCCGGCCGACGCCTCCCAGGCGGAAATCGACGCGGCAGCCAAGACGGTACGCGACGCCATAGGCGCGCTTGAGAAATTGCCCATCGTCGATCCGCCCTTCCGCTTTGACGACGTGCGCGACGAGGCGAAGTTCTACTTTGATCCCGTCTACTGGGCATATTACGCAGAGCCTCAGATCACCAACGGTAAGACCGCCACCGCCTTCGGCCCGGACGATCCGTGCACCAGAGGCCACGTGGTCACCTTCCTGTGGCGCGCCGCCGGCTGCCCGGAACCCGAGAAGGCCCAGACCCCGTTCACCGATCTGAAGCCCGGCGCCTTCTATGAGACCGCCGTGGCCTGGGCTGTGGAGAACGGCATCACCAAGGGCACGTCCGACACCGCCTTCAGCCCGGACGCCGCCTGCACCAGAGGCCAGATCGTCACCTTCCTGTACCGCTTCAGGGAATCTCCCGAGGTGGAGGAAGCCGAGAGCCTGTTCACCGACCTCAAGCCCGGCGCCTTCTACGAGACCGCCGTGGCCTGGGCGGTGGCCAGCAAGGTGACCAACGGCATGACGCCGACGACCTTCGGCCCGGACGCCACCTGCACAAGAGGTCAGGTCGTGACCTTCCTGTACAGAGCGACTGCTGAATAAAAGAGTTTCGCCCAACATAAAACGGACAAGCGCCGGTTCTTCGGTGCTTGTCCGTTTTTTGTATGAGAGTACGGTTATTTCGGTTCTTTTCCCATCGGCTTGCGCCAGACCATCCGATCCACCACGTGGGTATAGCTCTGGATGATCCCCACCACCTTGGTGCTGACGTTGACGTCCGTGTAGTCCGGTACCGGGGTCCCGAAGCGTCCTTCCTCCCGCAGCTGTACTGCCAGGGCCAGCGTGCGAAGCAGGCTCCGCTCGTCGATGCCGGACAGGAGGAAGCAGGCCTTTTCCAGCGCCTCGGGCCGCTCCGTGGAGGTGCGGATGCACACCGCCGGGAAGGGACAGCCGACGGAGGTATAGAAGCTGCTCTCCTCCGGCAGGGTACCGCTGTCGGACACCACGGCAAAGGCGTTCATCTGCAGGCAGTTGTAATCGTGGAAGCCCAGGGGCTCGTGGCGGATCACCCGGGGATCCAGGGCAAAGCCGGATTCGTCGAGGCGCTTGCCGCTGCGGGGATGGCAGGAATAGAGCACCGGCATGTCATAGGTCTCTGCCATGCGGTTGATGGCCCGGAACAGGGAGAAGAAATTCTCGTCTGTGTCGATGTTCTCCTCCCGATGGGCAGAGAGCAGGATATATCTCCCCTTCTGCAGACCCAAGCGCTGCAGGATATCGCTGGCGCGGATGGCGTCCAGATTCCGGCGCAGCACCTCCGCCATGGGGCTTCCCGTGACATAGGTGCGCTCCTTGGGCAGGCCGCACTCCATGAGATAGCGACGGGCATGCTCGGAATAGGCCAGATTGACGTCGCTGATGATATCCACGATGCGGCGGTTCGTCTCCTCGGGCAGGCACTCGTCCTTGCAGCGGTTGCCCGCCTCCATGTGGAAAATGGGAATGTGCAGGCGCTTTGCCGCGATGGCGGACAGGCAGCTGTTGGTATCGCCCAGCACCAGCAGGGCCTCCGGCTGCAGGGCCTTCATGAGCTTATAGGCGCCGTTGATGATATTGCCCACGGTGGCGCCCAGGTCGTCACCCACGGCGTCCATATAGACCTCCGGCGGCTCCAGAGCAAGATCGCGGAAAAAGATGCCGTTGAGATTGTAGTCATAATTCTGTCCGGTATGGGCCAGTACGGTGTCAAAGCAGCGCCTGCACTCGTCGATCACGGCGGACAGGCGGATGATCTCCGGACGGGTACCCACAACGATCAGCAGCTTCAGCCTGCCGTCGCCGTGAAAATGGACGTCAGAATAATCCAGCTTCATAGCTTTCCCTCTTTTCGTTATACAGGCTCGGAAAATGTATCGGGATGGGACGGATCAAAGCATTCGTTGGCCCACATCAGGGTCACCAGATCCTCGGTATCGGACAGGTTAATGATGTTGTGGGTCCAGCCGGGCAGCATGTGCACCGCTTCGATGCGTTCGCCGCTGACGTCAAAGCGAATCACCTCGCCGGTGCGCAGGTTCCGCTCCTCGATCCGGCCATGGCCGGAAACCACGATGAACAGCTCCCATTTGCTGTGGTGCCAATGCTGGCCCTTCGTGATGCCCGGCCGGGAGATATTGACGCTGAACTGGCCGGTTTTACCCGTCCGAAGCAGCTCCGTAAAGGAGCCCCGGGCGTCGGTGTGCATGGTCAAGGGGTAGCACACCTTCTCCGGCGGCAGGTAGCTGAGATAGGTGGAATAGAGCTTTTTCGCAAAGCTGCCCGCCGGGAGCTCCGGCATCATGCCAGTGTCGGGCATTGCGCGGAACTGCCGCAGCAAAGCGACGATCTGCCCTAACGTCTGCCGGTGGGTGACGGGCACGGCGCAGTAGTCGCCCTCCCGATGGGGATTGCCGGCCAAAGCGCACAGCAGCGCATCCACCACATCGTCGATATAAGCCAGCTCCAGCTCCGCCGCCGGATCGTCCACCCGAATGGGCAGATCCCGGGCGATATTATGGCAGAAGGTGGCCACCACGCTGTTATAATTGGGCCGGCACCATTTCCCGAAAAGGTTTGGAAAACGGTATACCAGCACCGGAGCGCCGGTCTCCGCTCCATAGCGGAACATCAGCGTCTCCCCTTCCCGTTTGCTCTGCCCGTAGAGGCTGCCGGCGTAGCGACCCGTGAGGCTGGCCTGCACGGAGCTTGCCAGCATGACCGGGCAGCGATTCTCGTGCTTCTTCAGCATGCCCAGCAGCCGGTCAGTCAGATCCACGTTGCCGGTGATGAACTCCCGGGGATCCACAGGGCGATTGACGCCCGCCAGGTGGAAGACGAAGTCTGCCGCGGCGCAGAAGCGCTCCAGCTCTTCGTCGGTATTGCCCTGATCGAAGCAGAAAACCTCCTCCACCGCCAGCTCCGGCCGGGTGCGGTCCTTGCCGTCGCGCAGATTCTCCAGCGCCGCGGCAAGATTCCGGCCCACAAAGCCCTCGGCGCCGGTGATCAGTATCTTCATCGCGCCGCCCTCAGCATGTGCCGCCGAAGAGCTTGAGCTTCTTCAGCAGGGTCTTCATGCCCTCCACGTCCAGGCGCTCGGTGTTGTGGGAGGTATATTGCTCGGCCGTTTCGACCTGATGGTTTCCCTTGAAAATGTAGTTGTCATAGTTGAGCTCCCGGTTATCGGCGCTGATGCGATAGAAGCCGGGCAGATCCTCCGCCCGCGTCATTTCCTCCGCTGTCACCAGCGTCTCATAGAGCTTCTCGCCGTGCCGGGTGCCGATCACAGCGTAACCGAGATCCGAGCCCTTGAGCTCCAGCACCGCCCTGGCCAGGGTATCCATGGTGGCGGCGGGGGCCTTCTGGACGAACAGATCGCCCTGGCTGCCATGGGCAAAGGCATACATCACCAGATCCACCGCGTCGGCCAGGGTCATCATGAACCGGGTCATCTCGGGATTCGTCACGGTGAGGGCTTTGCCCTCCTCGATCTGGCTGCAGAACAGAGGGATCACCGAGCCGCGGGAGGCCATGACGTTGCCGTAGCGCGTCAGACACAGCACCGGGTCGCCGGGCAGCATCTGGCGGGACCGGGCGATGACATTTTTCTCCATCATGGCCTTGCTCATGCCCATGGCGTTGATGGGATAGGCCGCCTTGTCCGTGGACAGGAAGATGGCCTTCTTGACCCCACTGGCCACACAGGCGTCGATCACATTGTCCGAGCCGAGGATATTGGTGCGCACGGCCTCCATGGGATAGAATTCGCAGGAGGGCACCTGCTTGAGCGCCGCCGCGTGGAACACATAGTCCACCCCGCGGAACGCGCCGATGATGGAGTGATAATCCCGGACGTCGCCGATATAGAATTTGATCTTCCCGGCCTGGTCCGGCATTGCCAGCTGAAAGGCATGGCGCATGTCGTCCTGCTTCTTCTCATCCCGGGACAGGATCCGGATCTCCGCCACATCCGTGTCGAGAAACCGCTCCAGCACAGCATTTCCGAAGGAGCCCGTACCGCCGGTGATCAGCAAAACCTTATCCTTGAACTGACTCATAAATCCTTGCCTCCACTTTCTTGGGTGTTATACGCGGGTCGTATCCTTTGACACGACGGTTTCTCCAATGTTTTCATTGTCCGCGTTGGAGAATACCTTCCAGATGGTCATAAAGAAGATCTTCACATCCAGTGCAAAGGAAAGATGGTCCACATACCAGACGCTCAGCTCGATCCGGTGATTCCATTCCACGTCCTTGCGGCCGTGGACCTGGGCCCAGCCGGTGATGCCGGGCCGGACCTCGAACATCCGGCGCTGATGGGGTGTGTACTGCCCGATGGGCCAGGGGTGATATGTCAGCGGCGGCCGCGGCCCGATCAGGGACATGTCGCCCTTGAGGATATTGAACAGCTGCGGCAGCTCGTCGATGCTGGTGGCGCGCAGGATCCGCCCCACCCGGGTCACACGATTGTCGTTCTTGCCGGAATAGACGCCGCTGCCGGTTTTTTCCGCGCCGAGGCACATGGAGCGGAATTTATAGAAGGTAAACTCCCGTCCGTCCCTGCCCAGGCGCTGCTGCCGGAAGATGGCTGGGCCCTTTGATTCCAGACGGACCGCGATGGCCGCCAGCGCCATCAGCCATCCCAGCGCCGCCAGCGCCAGCACAGAGATCACGATATCCAAAAACCGTTTAAAAAATGCCTTGTACATCTTACCGCTCCGTAAAGCCCGGCGGAGAACCCGCCTTTTTTTATAAAACCAGGCCGCAGTATGGGGAAGAATGCCCCTATTGTTTCATTTTATCTTACCATATGCCCCGAAAGAATGCAACACCGCAGGTCACGGAAAACCGTTCGGTTTTTTCCGATCCGGCCCGCCTTGACAAAGGCTGCCCGGACAACTACAATGATGCCAAGGCAGTCGCTGCGCCAATTTATCCGCTGCGCGGAACGGAGGACCAATATGCTCAAAACACGAACCTGGATCATCCTTCTATCCGCAGTGTTCCTCTGTGCGCTCGTGCTGAGCCTCGTGCTGCACCAGGCCCGCAGCGACGGAACCACCGCCCAGATCCTTCTTGACGGTGAGGTGATCCGGCAGATCGACCTGTCGCATGTGGACGAGCCCTACAGCTTCACGGTAATGTCGCCGGGCGGCGGAACCAACCGCATTGAGGTGGAGCCGGGCCGGATCCGCGTCGTCGAGGCAAACTGCCCCGACGGAATCTGTGTATCCCAGGGCTGGCTTTCAAACCAGTCCACGCCCATCGTCTGTCTGCCCCATCGGCTGATCATTAAGCTTGTCGACTAAGCCAGTAAAAAAGCCGCCGGCGTCCTCCCTCGGGAAGGCGCCGGCGGTTATCATTTCCTTCATATTGCGAAGAAGACGGCAAAGCGTTTCCTCGCCGGCAACATCGTTCACCGGCGCAAAATGCCGGACTTCGGCATTTTGCAGCATGCCCGACGGTTTCCGTTATTCTTCGCCCAGATATTCCTCCAGGGTGATCCCCTGCTCCGTGATCTCCTGTGCCGCTTCTACTCCCACATAGCGAAAGTGCCACGGCTCATAGGTGATGCCTGTGATCTGAATCTTCTCCTCGGGGTATCGGAGGATGAAGCCATAGCGCCAGCAGTTCTCATTCAGCCATTGCCAGGTGGCAGTGTCATCCTCGTCGGTTTCCGAGATGATGTCCAGGGCCAGACCGAGCTGATGCTCGCTGGTTCCGGGCACGGCGACAAGCTTCAGCGCCTCCGCCCGCGCCTCCTCCTCTTCCATGCCGGAGGCAAGATAGGTGTCGATATAGCTGTCCAGGATTTCCTGCTGCCGTTCTGCGGAGCGATAGGACTCGTTGATCAGCGGATACACGCCCTCGGCGCGTGCGTCGTCGAACATCTGCTGCAGCTCCGGATAGATCCGCTCATCGACCCACTGGTCGTTGCGCAGCTCCTTCAGCGTCACGCTGTAGCCCTCGGGCATGGGATGGTCTGCGTTGACGAGGATCAGCTTCCAGCTCTCGTCCTCGCTCTCCTGCGCGGGTTCCTCCGGTTCCTGCGCCGTTTCCTCCGGCTCCTGCAAAGGCTCCTCGGGTTCCTCTTCAGGCGCTTCCGGCTCCGGCTGCTCCTGCGCTTCCGGCTCCGGCGTTTGCGTTTCGGCCGGCGTCTGCTGCGTCTCGCTCTGGCTCTGCTGCAGGCTCTCGGGGCGCAGGGACTCCAGTTTTCCGCATCCGCACAGGCAGAGCAGTATCAAAAGGACGATCACCGGAGCGACCCGGCGCATGCTCCCGTGATGACCGTTCGTGGATGTTCGCATCTTCATGGTGTCGTCTTCCTTTCCGCTTTCCCGGCAGCTCTCCGCGCGATCATTTCTGATCTGCGGCGGCTTTGGGGATCCGCCGCGGCGCGCTCATACCCATGTACTATATCACATTCCGCGCAAACAAACAATAAGAACATCGTTCCGGTACGACGCCCGCGACCCGGTGCGAGCCCGGGCGGGATCAGCTTTTTGGCGCCCTGTCCCGTTTTTCATTCACATTGACAGCATAAGAAGAATCCTCCTGCAAATACTATTCGCGACAAAAGCTGCAAGTACAGGAGGATATTATATGAAAGCAACCGGCATCGTGCGGCGGATCGACGACCTGGGACGGGTGGTCATTCCCAAGGAGATCCGCCGCACTTTAAGGATCCGTGAAGGAGACCCGCTTGAGATCTACACCGAGCGCGACGGTGAGGTGATTTTCAAGAAGTACTCGCCCATGGGGGATCTGCAGGACTTTGCGGATCAGATCTGCGACTCCATCGGCAGGAACACCGGCGCCATCGCCGCCGTGGCTGACCGCGACAGCATCATCGCCCTGTCCGGCGCGCCAAAGCGGGAGCTGCTGTCCAAGTCGAACTCCCAGGAGCTGGCGCGCCTGATGGAGGAGCGAAAAAGCTACCGCTATACGCCGGGCGGCGCCAGGCTGCCGGTGGCCGACGAGGTGGAGCGCTATCATCTGGGCGTGGCGGCGCCCATCGTTTCCAGCGGCGACCTCATGGGCTGCGTGATGCTGCTGATGGACGAATCGGAAAAAGCGCCACAGGAGGCCGACCAGAAGCTGGTGCAGACCGTGGCTTCCTTCCTTGGCAGACAGCTGGAAAACTGAAAAAGCCGTCCGGCGCACAGGCCGGACGGCTTTTGTCTTTATTTGTTCTTTTCCAATCCGATGAACACCAGGCTGGACACCAGCAGCAGGTACGGATAGAACAGCAGCGGGATGATCTCAAAGGCGGATATACTCTGGCCCAGCGTAGTGCAGGCGGAGATGGCCACCAGCATCTGGGCGCCGTAGGGAATGATGCCCTGGAAGATGCACGAGAAGGTATCGAGCAGGGACGCGGACTTTCTGCCCGCGATGCCGTAGTCTTCGCTGACCTCCTTGGCGATGGGACCCGCCATGACGATGGCGACGGTATTGTTGGCCGTGGCGATGTCCATGAGGCCCACCAGCAGGCCGATACCCAGCTGGCCGCCGCGGTTGCCCTTGAAGGTCCGGCGGATGAAGCCCAGCAGGCTCTCAAAGCCGCCATAGGCCCGGATGAGGCCGCACAGCGCGGAGACAAGGATCGTCACGAGGATGGTCTCAAACATGCCGCTGACGCCCGCGCCCATGCCGCCCAGGATATCCAGGGCGGTCATCTGGCCTGTAGCCAGGGAGATGACGGAGCCCGTGACGATGCCGATGAGCAGCACCACGAACACATTGAGACCCGCCACGCCGCCGATCAGCACCAGGATATAGGGGATCAGAAGGATCAGATTGTGCCCGCCGGTGGGAACGGCATTCACATCGGACCGCAGCGAAATCACCAGAATGAGGATCAGCGTGAGGATGGCTGCGGGCAGGGCGATCTTGAAGTTGGCCCGGAATTTCTCGCGCATGGCCACGCCCTGGGTGGAGCAGGCGGCGATGGTGGTATCGGAGATGAACGACAGGTTGTCGCCGAACATGGCGCCGCCGATGACGGAGGCGATGCACAGGGGCAGCGAGAAGCCGGAGCCGGCGCTGACCGCCACGGCGATGGGGGCGATGAGGGTGATGGTGCCCACGGAGGTGCCCATGGCCACGGACACGAAGCAGGACACCACGAACAGCACCGCCACCGCCAGCTTCGGCGGCGCGACGCTCAGCAGGAAGTAGGCCGCTGCCTCGGCGCTGGAGCGCCCCGTGACGCCGACAAAGATGCCGGCGGCCAGGAAGATGAGGATCATGGTCATGATGTTCTTGTCGCCCACGCCCTTTGCCATCAGCTCCAGCTTGTCATCGAAGCTGACAGCCCGGTTCTGCAGGCAGGCCACCAGGATGGCAGCCAGGAACGCGACGACGATGGGGATCTGATAGAAGCCCATGGGGATTTTCAGAATATACTCAAACAGGATGCCGAGGCCCAGATACAGGACCAGGAAAACGCCGATGGGGATCAGTGCCGCCGCCTTTGGTGCAGGTTTGTTGTTCATAGCTTCTTCCATTCTCTTTCTTCAAGTATTTTAGTTGCGAAGGCTGTGCAGGGGAGCGGGGATGCGGCCGCCGCGGGCAATGAAGTCCGCTGCGGAGGGTGCAAGCACCGGCATGACCGGCGCCGTGCCCAACAAGCCGCCGAAGGCAACCTCGTCGCCGGTACGCTTCCCGGGTGCGGGGATCAGGCGAACGGCGGTGGTCTTATTGTTGACCACACCGATGGCCGCCTCGTCGGCAATGATGGCGGAAATGGTTTCGGCGCTGGTGTCGCCGGGCACGGCGATCATATCCAGGCCCACGGAGCAAACGCAGGTCATGGCCTCCAGCTTCTGCAGCGTCAGGGTGCCGCAGCGGGCCGCGGCGATCATGCCCTCGTCCTCGGACACGGGAATGAACGCGCCGGACAGGCCGCCTACATGGCCTGAGGCCATCACGCCGCCCTTCTTGACGGCGTCGTTCAGCAGGGCCAGCGCGGCGGTGGTGCCGTGGGTACCGCAGACCTCCAGACCCATCTCCTCCAGGATGCGGGCCACACTGTCGCCCACGGCGGGCGTCGGCGCCAGAGACAGGTCCACGATGCCGTAGGGCACGCCCAGGCGGTTGGCCGCCTCCTGGGCCACCAGCTGGCCGATGCGGGTGATGCGGAAGGCCGTGCGCTTGATGGTCTCGGCCACCTCGTCGAAGGGCCGGCCCCGTACAGCCTGCAGGGCATGGTGCACCACGCCGGGGCCGGATACGCCCACATTGATGACGCTCTCCGGCTCGCCCACCCCGTGGAAGGCGCCTGCCATGAAGGGATTGTCCTCCACGGCGTTGGCGAAGACCACCAGCTTGGCGCAGCCGATGCCGTCGGCGTCGGCGGTGAGCTCGGCGGTGCGTTTGATGATTCTGCCCATCTTGCGCACGGCGTCCATGTTGATGCCCGCCCGGGTGGTGGCGACGTTGACCGAGGCGCACACCGCGTTCGTCGCGGCCAGGGCCTCGGGAATGGATTCGATCAGCGTCTCGTCGCCGTGGGTCATGCCCTTGTGCACCAGGGCGGAGAAGCCGCCGATGAAATTGACGCCGCAGGCTGCCGCGGCCCGGTCCATGGCCTGGGCAAAGGGCACATAGCTGTCCGTGCGGCAGCTCTCTGCCACCAGGGCAATGGGCGTCACGGAGATGCGCTTGTTGACAATGGGGATACCCAGCTCCGCCTCGATGGCGCAGCCCACGGGCACCAGTCGCTCCGCGCAGCGGCAGATTTTGTCATAGATATTCTGGGCGCACCGGTCAGGATCGGGGTCCGCGCAGTCGCGCAGGGACACGCCCATGGTAATGGTTCGGATATCGAGCTTCTGATGGTCGAGCATGTCGACCGTCTGCATGATTTCGGCATTGGTAAGCATGGGATCCTCCTTACACCGTGTGCATGGCGGTGAAAATCTCCTCGCTCTGGATGCGGATGGTCACGCCGATCTCTTTTCCCAGCTCGTTGAGCTGTTCACGGAGCTTCACAAGCTCCTGGGTGGCGCCGGACATATCCGCCAGCATGGTCATGGTGAAAAACTCCTGCATGACGGTCTGGCTGATATCGAGGATATTGACATTGGCCTCCGCCAGCAGCTTGCACACGCCATAGATGATGCCGACCCGGTCCAGGCCGTAAACAGTCACGATCACGCGCATAGTATTCCCTCCTGATGCTTGATTCTGCCATATCATACCACACAAGGCATAGAAAAGCAATTGACGGAACGCGGAAAAACGTTTGACATTTGCTTCCCTTTATGGCAAAGTAGACACAGAAAGGGGCGATGCAAGTGTTCTGCCCGAAATGCAAAGCTGAATACCGCGAGGGCTTCACCGTCTGCGCCGACTGCGGCGTGCCTCTGGTGGAGACGCTGCCCGCGTCGCCGGTTCTCGAGCCGGTTTTCTTCTTCGCTGCCGAGGGCGAAGCTGCCGGGGAGCTCTCGGCGCTGCTGTACCGCGCCGGGATCCGGTGCTATCTCAAGGGGGACGACGGCATATTTATCCGCCTGGACCCCGAGCTTGCCGTGCCCGGCGAGCTCTATGTGGATCGCCGTGATCTTCCCATGGCGAAGCAGTGTCTTCGCCTGCTCTCCGGGCCTCCCCTCCCCGTGGATGAGGAGGAGCTTCTGGAGGCTTACGAAGAATCCGTGGCCATGGATACGGAAAAAGTCTCCGGCGACGGCGCCTGGAAGGTCTTTCAGGCGCTGGCCGCGCTGTTCGTTATTATGATTCTGGCCTACATCTTCATGAAATGAGGCGAAGCCATGACAAAGCATGAGGTATTGGCGCTGCTTCGTCGGCAGTCTTCCCCCCTCTCCGGCCAGGCCATTGCCGAGGCCCTGGGCGTCTCACGCACCGCCGTATGGAAAGCAGTGGGCGCGCTTCAGAAGGAGGGCTACCGCATCGACTCCGTTCCCCGCAGAGGCTATGTGCTGGTGCAGACCACCCAGGCCCTCAGCGCCGTGGAGATCCGAAACCGGCTTGCCGGCCATCCCTGGGCTGAGACCATCGTGGTGGTGGACAGCGTGGACTCCACCAACAATCTGGCCAAGCAGCTTGCCTCCTCCGGCGCGCCGGAGGGCACCTGCGTCCTGGCGGAGACCCAGACCGGAGGGCGCGGCCGTCTGGGCCGCAGCTTCGCCTCCCCCGGCGGGATGGGCGTGTATCTGAGCGTGATCCTCCGTCCGGACGCCAGGCCGGACGAGCTGATGCATCTGAGCGCCTGTGCGGCCGAGGCGGGCGCCGAGGCCGTGGAGGCGCAGACGGGCCTGAAGCCCGGGATCAAATGGGTCAACGACCTGGTGGCCGGCGGGAAGAAGCTCTCCGGCATCCTCACAGAGCTGTCCGTGGAGCTGGAGACCGGCCGGGCGCAGTACGCGGTGGTGGGCATTGGGATCAACTGCTGCCAGCGCCCCTCGGATTTCCCTCCGGAGCTTGCCGGCGTCGCCACCTCCATTGCCATTCAGACCGGGCTTGATCCGGATCGCAACGCCCTGGCAGCGGAGCTGATCCGCTCCATTTCCCGGCTCAGCAGCGAACTGCTGACCGCCCGCACGGCCTGGATGGCGCGCTATCGGGCCCGCTGCATCACCCTGGGAAAGCCGGTCAAGGTGCTCTGGCCGGACGGTACGCGCGAGGCGTTCGCCGTGGGACTGAACAACTACGCCGCCCTGGAGGTGGAATACCCCGACGGGACCCGCGCCACTGTGTCCTCCGGCGAGGTCAGCGTCCGCGGAATGTACGGTTATACCTGAGAATCCGCGGTATTCCGTGAAAAATGATTGCAAAAGCGCATTGTTTGTGCTATAATGGTCAAAATAAAAAGCAATCAGGAGGTTCGCTATGAAAGAAGTCAAGATCATCCTCAAAATCGCAGCGGCCTTTGCCATTCTGGCTGGCGTTCTGTTCGCAGTCGCCGCCTTCTGGGATAAGCTCTCCGCCCTGTATGAGCGCCGTGGCGAGCTCGCAGAGAAGGCCAAGGAAAAGCTGCCCACCAAGGAGCAGATCCGCGCCAAGCTTCCCACCAAGCAGGCCATTTTCGACAAGCTCCCCACCAAGGCGGATATGATCCGTCTGAACCCCTTCCGCAAGGCCGAGATCGAGGCCGAATACGCGGACTACGCCGACGTCGACTGAAAACAACAAGCCCGCTCCCCGGCAGGAGAGCGGGCACATTTCATTTTCAAAGGGCAAATGCTTTCCCGTCCAGCATTGCCTCAGCCAGACGGTCGCCCTCGTAGCGCAGCTTCAGGGAGAAAAACGGCGCGTTCTGCCGCAGCAGCGACAGGAAGATCCGGTCGCCCTCCCACTGGGGCAGCGCAGCAATGCGGTCCCTGGGGATCCAGGCCAGCTCGCCCTCGTCGCAGGGCGCAAGCGTCCCGACAAAACCGTCGGCGGTGAACAGGTGCATGTACTCCCCTTCCCACCGGTCGGACACAAAGGTGACCACGCCGCGGTAGCGCCAGGAGGTCAGACGCAGACCGGTTTCCTCGCGCACCTCGCGCAGCAGGCATTCGTCCGGGCTTTCGTTCTCCTCCAGCTTGCCGCCCACGCCGATCCACTTGCCCTCGTTTTCGTCGTTCTGCTTCGCGTTGCGGTGCAGCATCAGCACCTCGTCGCCGCGTAGGATATAGCACAAAGTGGTGTTTTTCATTTTCCGTACAGGGTGATGGCGCTGCGCAGATTCCGCACGGTCGTTTCCTTGACGTCGGGCATACACTCGCCGTCCAGGGTCCAGTCCAGGGTCTCATCCGAGTAGACGTGCACCTCCGGCGCGCTGACGAAGGTGATCATCTTGGAGTTGTAATCCTGGGCGCTGAGGGCGCGGATGCACTCGCTGAGCTCGAAGATATCCTTTGGCGACTTGATCAGCACCAGCTCGAACAGGCCGTCATTGAGATCGACCCGGTTCTCATCCAGCGTCAGCACGCCGCCCACGGAGGTGGAGTTGCTGATGGCGCCGAAGATATAATCATCCTCGAAGACCAGATCGTCCAGAGCAAAGCGCAGATGCAGCGGGCGAATGGAGGGAATGTCGGAGATGCCCTGCAGCACATAGGCCAGATGCCCCAGGGCGTTCTTCACGTTCTGCGGGGTGGCGTAGGAGGTGCGGGCAAAGGCGCCGAAGGAGGCCACGTAGGAGAAATAGCGGTCGCCGAACTGACCCACATCCAGGGGGCAGGGCGCGCCGTCCACGATGCTGGCGGCAGCCTCGGGAATGGTCTTGGGCAAGTGCAGCGTCGTGGCAAAGTCATTGGTGCTCCCGCAGGGGATGTAGCCCAGGGGCGTGGTGTGGCCTGCGGACAGCAGACCGGAGATCACCTCGTTGAAGGTGCCGTCGCCGCCGGCGCAGACGATGCGGTCAAAATCGCCGCCGCGATCGCGGACGATATCGGCAGCATCGTTTCTGCCGTTGGTCATATAAACCGTGCACTCAAAGCCCCGGCTGCGGAACAGCTCGAGAATCTCCGGAAAAAAACGGGTGATCCGCTTCGTCCCCGCGCAGGGGTTGATAATCAGAAGCATTCGCTGCATGATAGGACCTCTTTTCCCTTTCGTTCAAACACAAGGTTTTAAAATTATATCACACCGCTCACGGAAATAGAAGAACAGATTGTGAATTTTTTCTTATCATTCCATTTTTATCGCAGGAGGCCGGTATGAACCGTTTTTCCCGGCGCATGATTGCCGTACTTCTTATCATTGCCCTGCTCACCGGCGCCGTCTCCGGCGCGGGGATCAATACCCGGCAGCGCCATTCCGGCCCAGCCGTCCTGAGCGACAGCGCCCAGGCCTACTATCGCGGCGCCTTTGCCTTCAAGACGGTCTGCTGCCTGCCGGGGCAGGACACCTCGCCCGACCGCGCCATGCGCACAGGGCTTTTCCGCACCCTGCACGATCTCATGTCCGGCACTCTGACCACAAGATACGCCTACGCGGATCTGCCGAAATACTGGTACAGCTCCGATACCAACGGCGGCGTCGGCACGATGCTCTTTTATTCCGACGTATTCCTTCCGAAGGGCGGCTCCCTCACCCGGGAGCATGTCTGGCCCAAAAGCCACGGCACCTTCTATGAGTCCGGCGCAGGCTCCGACCTGCACCATCTGCGCCCGGAGGATTACCATGTCAACGTCGCCCGAAGCAACTACACCTTCGGCAATGTCCGCAGCAAATGCAGCGCCTGGGACACCCAGAGCTATCAGGACAAGGTCGTGCTGTGGTACAGCGACTCTTATTCCAGTGACGGCTGCCGCGGCCTGGTGGAGGTGGCGGACAACGTCAAGGGCGACGTGGCCCGGATCCTGCTCTATGTCTATGTGACCTATGAGCAGCCGAATCTGTGCACAAACACCTCCGCCGTGGACGTCGACGGCGAGCACTCCGACGGCAGGAAGGTCATCGACAGTCTGACGACCCTGCTCGACTGGTGCCGGAACGACCCGGTGGACGCCTGGGAGATGCGCAGAAATGACGTTGTCCAGGAGTTTCAGGGCAACCGGAACGTGTTTATCGACTATCCGGAGCTGGCCTGGCTGCTGTTTGACCGGCCTCTGCCGGATATGGCGACGCCCTCCGGCTATGCCAGGCAGAACCAGGGCAGCGAGTATCTGGACGTGCCGCGCAGCGCCTGGTATCGCCCCGGCCTGGACTTTGCCGTGGCCAAGGGGCTGATGCAGGGCGTCGGCCATGGCCGTTTCGCCCCGGAGCAGGCCCTCACCCGCGGGCAGCTCGCCACCGTGCTCTACCGTCAGGCAGGCTCTCCCAACCCCGGCGGCACCGGCGTCCCCTTCTACGACGTGCGCGCAGGCGCCTATTATACCGCGGCCGTCGCCTGGGCGAATCGGGAGGGCGTCATGGTAGGCTTCCCGGACGGCAGCTTTCGCCCGGATGCGCCAGTCACCCGGGAGCAGCTTGTCACCGTGCTCTACCGTTATTGCGGCGCCAAGCCGGGCCCTGCCCGGGCTCTGCTCCCCTTTCCGGATCGGGATCAAGTCAGCAGCTATGCCCGCAGCGCCATGTGCTGGGCTGTGGACCGGGGCCTGATCGGCGGTATCAAGACGGCCCAGGGGGATATCCTCTCCCCGAAAAGCGGCGCCACACGGGCCCAGTTCAGCGTCATCATGCAGCGTTTTCTGCAGTGAAAGATCAAGCAGGATATGACAAAAGGGAACCCCGGCGGTTCCCTTTTGTCATGGGTGCAGGATCAGCAGTGCTTGATGCGCTGCACGGAGTCCTCGATGCCCTCCTCAATGGCGTCGGCGGTCTTCTGTACGGCGCGCCGCACCTTGTTTTGCTTCGGCATCATCAGGATCGCCGCTGCGCCCAGCACCATTCCGGCGCCGACGGAAGCGGCAAAGGTTTTGAGCTCCATGAAATCACCCCCGCAGAAAGTTTGCCCGATTCCGCCGCGGACAATCACGCCAAAAACCGACAAAAACGTTCGCCGTTTTTTCGAAAGCTGAAAAAGCCGTATCTGCCGCATAAAAAAAGGCCGCCGGGATTTCCCGGCGGTCTTTTCGGATATGGGGCTTGAAAAAGGATATCTTATTTGCCAAGGGAATCGGTGATGCCGACGGTCTTGGTCTGATCGTAGCAGGCAAACTTCTGCTCCACATCGGCGGGC
>CADBKB010000019.1 GCA_902795095.1 Oscillospiraceae bacterium | reverse complement strand
TAGCGGGCGATATGCAGCCGCAGCCGCGCCATGATCCGCTCCTTCAGCGCCTCGGAGGGCTCCACGCCGTCGGCGGGCACCACGAAGGCCTTGACCCGCTGCATCCTTCTGGGATCCTTGACGCCGATGACGCAGCTGTAGGCCACCTCGGGGCAGCTGTCGATGATATTCTCCAGCTGGGCGGGATAGACGTTGTAGCCGTTGGTTATGATCATGCGCTTGATGCGCTGATGAAAGTACACAAAGCCCTCGGCGTCCATATGGCCCAGATCGCCGGTGTAAAGCCAGGCGTCGCCGTCGGGCAGCTTCCGGAGGGTCTTCGCCGTCTCCTCCGGCAGCTTGAGATAGCCCAGCATGACCGAGGGCCCCTTGAGGATGATCTCCCCCTCGGTATCCGGGGGAAGCAGCTCCGCGGTGCCGGGCCGCACGATGCGGTAGGCGGTATCCGGGAAGGGCAGGCCGATGCTTCCCTCCCGATGCTCGTCCCGGGGGGTGAGGCAGCTGGCGGTGACGCATTCGGTCAGGCCGTAGCCCTCGCGAACCTGGATGGCGGCGTTGTGCTCACGCAGAAAGGCGTCGATCTTCTTTTTGAGCTCCACGGACAGGCTGTCGCCCCCGCAGAACATGCCCAGCAGGAAGCTCATGTTCAGGCCGTCCAGCTGGGGCATATGGAGCAGGGCCTCAAAAATCGTGGGCACGCCGGCGATGAGATTCGGCTTGCGCCGCCGGAGCATGTTGGCATAGCTTTTGTCGTTGAAGGTGGGCATGAGAACGCAGCCCACCCCGTGGATCAGCACCGCGTGCAGGTTGATGCCCAGGCCGAAGCCGTGGAACATGGGCATGCAGCTGAGCATGGTCAGCCCCCGGCGGAACTCCACCCCGATGGCCGCCCTGGCCTGCATGGCGCAGGCGTTGAAATTCCGATCCGACAGGCAGATGCCCTTGGGCACGCCGCTGGTGCCGCCGGAATAGAGGATGACCGAGGTGCGCGTTGCGTCCGCCCGGACCTCCGGCAGCGCGGCGCCCTCGCCGGTTTTGAGGAAATCGCGCCATAAAATATGGGGCTTTTGCGGGAATTTCAGATAATGCCTGCCCTTTTTCAGCACATACAGCGCCTTCAGATGCGGCGGCAGCTCCTCCTGCATCCGGCAGGTGAGGATGGTCACAGGATGATCCACCTCCACCAGGGCGGCGGCCACCTTTTCATAGAACAGGTCCACCGTCAGGATCAGCCTGCTTTCGGAGATGTTCAGATAGGCGGAGATCTCCGTCTGGGCGGACAGGGGGTGGACCATGTTGGCCACGGCGCCGATCCGGTCCAGGGCATAGAAGCAGTCCAGCGCCTGGGGCGTATTGGGCATGCAGACCGTCACGGCGTCGCCCATTCTGACGCCGGCCGCGACAAACGCCCTTGCCGCCCGTTCGATCCGGGCGAGAAAGGCGCGGTAGGAGATTTTTCGGCTGTAGAATTCATAGGCCATATCGTCGGGATATTGCTCCGCGACCCTGGCGATCATATCAAACATCGTGGCATCCGGATAGGTCAGATGCATTTGATCGAATCGGCGCTCGTCCATTTTCTCGTCCTTCCAAAGCAGCTTCGTACCAGAAAAATATACCATACCGCCGCCGGATATGCAAGGGCGGCCCTGCGCTTTCCCGAATCCCGCGGGCAAAAAAGCGGCCGTCCGGAGGTCCGAACGGCCGTTTTTTCAGATTCTGTCAGCCATAGATCCACTGGATGACCAGGATCAGCACGGCAAAGCATACCGCGAAAACCAGGGCGATCAGCCCGGCCGCGCTCAGTGCGCCGCCGAGCATGGCCCGGCGCTGTGCCCGGTCCATGCGCACCGGCTGCCCGGAGGCCTCCGGTGCTGCCGGCTCGCGCTTTCCGGCGCGGGGCCGGCGGAACTCCAGCTGCGGCATCAGCAGCGGCGGGCGAACAACATCGCCCATTTCCGCCAGGACTCTGCCGTCGTCGTCCTCCACCGGTCTTCCGCCCATGGCTTATCCCTTCGATTCGGGCACGTCGTCGTACAGATGACACACGACGAAGTGGCCCGGCTCGATCTCCTTCTGCGCCGGGACCTGGTGCTTGCAAATCTCGGTGCAGTTGGCGCAGCGGGTGTGGAACTTGCAGCCCTCCGGCGGATTGGCCGGGGAGGGAATGGAGCCCTCGAGCACGATGCGTTTCATCTTGACCGTGGGATCCGGCACGGGGATGGCGGAGAACAGGGCCTTGGTGTAGGGGTGCAGCGGGTTGCGGAAGATGTCTTCCGTCTTGCCGTACTCCACCAGGTTGCCCAGGTACATGACGCCCACGGTGTCGGAAATGTGCTCCACCACGGACAGGTCATGGGAAATGAACAGGTAGGTGAGGTGGAACTGCTCCTGCAGATCGTTCAGCAGGTTGATGATCTGCGCCTGGATGGACACGTCCAGCGCGGACACCGGCTCGTCGCAGACCACGAACTCGGGGTTCAGGGCCAGGGCGCGGGCGATGCAGATGCGCTGACGCTGGCCGCCGGAGAACTCGTGGGGATAGCGGTCCTTGTGGAAGGGCTGCAGGCCGCACTTGTCCATGATGTTGTCCAGATAGTCGTCATACTCCGCCTTCGGCACCAGATTGTGCTCCCGGACGGCCTCGCCGATGATCTCGCCCACGGGCATGCGGGGGGACAGGGACGAGAAGGGGTCCTGGAAGATGATCTGCATCTTGGTGCGGATGTCGTGCAGCTCCTTCTTGCTGAGATCATAGACCTCTCTGCCGTTGAACAGTACGTCGCCGCCGGTCTTCTCGCCGGACAGGCGCAGGATGGCGCGGCCCGTGGTGGTCTTGCCGCAGCCGGACTCGCCCACGAGGCCCATGGTGGTGCCGCGCTCGAGATTGAAGGTGACGCCGTCCACCGCCTTGACGTAGCCGGTGATCCGGGAGAGCATGCCGTCCTTGATGGGGAAATGCTTCTTGAGATCCCGCACCATCAGGATGTACTTGGGATCGTACACGAGGGGCTGGACGTCCTGCGGAAGCTCGGGCTTATTCTTGCTCATGTCGTTCGTCCTCCATTCCCTCGTAGTATCGGTAGCAGCTCACCCGATGGGTGGGCGAAAGGCTGATCTCGCAGGGATACTCCCCGTCGCACACGGCGCCGCAGCGCATCTCGCAGCGATCGCGGAAATAGCAGTAGTCGGGCATGTTGATGGGGTTGGGCACCTTTCCGGGGATGGAATAGAGCTTATCCACCTTCTTGCCTACCACGGGCTTGGAGGCCATGAGGCCGATGGTGTAGGGATGGGCGGGATGGGCGAAGATCTCCTCCGCGGTGCCCTTCTCCACAATGCGGCCGGCATACATGACCACCACATAGTCCGCCATCTCGGCGATAACGCCCAGGTCGTGGGTGATGATCATGATGGAGGCGTTGATCTTGTCCTTCAGATTCCGGAACAGGTCCAGGATCTGGGCCTGGATCGTCACGTCCAGGGCCGTGGTGGGTTCGTCGGCAATGATGAGCCGGGGGTTGCAGGCCAGGGCGATGGCGATCATCACGCGCTGGCGCATGCCGCCGGAGAGCTCATGGGGGTACATCTTGTACACGCCCTCGGCGTTGGCGATGCCCACCAGCTTCAGCATTTCGATGGACCGGGCCCGGATGTCCTCCTTGGTCTTGTCCTTGCCGTCATGCAGCTCGATGACCTCGTCGATCTGGTCGCCGATGCGGAAGACGGGGTTCAGGCTGGTCATGGGCTCCTGGAACACCATGGACACGAAGTTGCCGCGCAGGTGCTGCATGGCCTCGATGGGGGTCTTGGTGACGTCGTAGGCCTTGTTGCCCAGATTGATGCGGATCTCGCCGCCCACGATCTGGCCCTGGGGCCGCTGCAGCAGCTGCATCACCGACAGGCTGGTGACGGACTTGCCGCAGCCGGACTCGCCCACCACGCCCACGGTCTTGCCCTGGGGCACGTCAAAGGTGACGCCGTCCACGGCCTTGGCCACGCCCACGTCGGTGAAGAAATAGGTGTGCAGGTCGTCGATTTCCAGAACGTTCCGGGGATCATGCATCTGGGTCAGATACTCCGATTCGGGCACGTTTTTGCGCTTGTATTTCTTTTCCAGTTCGTTCGTGATTTTCCGGTTCTCTTTGGCAATGCGCCGCGATTCGCGGGCGGAGAGATATCCGGCTTCCTTTTTCTTTGCCATGATCTCCCTCCTCAGCGCTTCATCTTGGGATCGAAGGCGTCTCTCAGGCCGTCGCCCACGATATTAAACGCAAGGACGGTGACGAGCAGGAGCACGCCTGCGGGGATCCAGATGAACCAGTAATTCGTCAGAACGAAGGTATCGTTGACGTCGTTGATGATGTTGCCCCAGGACGCGAAGGGGAAGCGCACGCCCAGGCCGAGGAACGACAGCGTCGCCTCGGTGATGATGGTGCTGCCCAGGCCCATGGTCATGTAGACGATCAGCTGGGGCATGACGTTGGGGATCAGATGCTTGAAGATCCGCTTGTACGGGGCGATGCCGCAGGCTTCGGTGGCGGTCATGAATTCCTGCTCGCGCAGCGACAGGATCTGGCCGCGGACCAGACGGGCCACGCCGGCCCAGCCCAGGAAGCCGAGGATCAGCATCAGATAGATCATTCGCGTCAGCGACGGCACATTGGCCGCGTCCATGGCGGCGCCCACGATGATGATGAAGGGCATGCTGGGGATGCAGTAGAACACGTCCACGATGCGCATGATCAGGCCGTCCACCCAGCCGCCGAAGTAGCCGGAGATGCCGCCGAGGATGATGCCGATGATGGTCTCAATGAGCACGACGATGAAGCCGATCATCAGCGAGATCCGGCCGCCGTACATCAGACGGGTGAGCATATCCATGCCGTTGCGGTCGGTGCCGACCCAGTGGGCTTTGGAGGGGGGCGAATAGGTGTCGAACACCTTGGTTGCCACCTCCTGGCGCACGTCATAGGCCTTCTTGTCCGCGTCGTACTGCAGGATGTACTCCGCCTTCAGACCGCTGTCGTCGGTGAACATAAACGACTGCTCGCCGGACTCCGCCGCTTCGATCAGCTCGTTCTTGAATTCGCGGGAGAAGACCACATCCGGCATGACGGCGCGCACGATCCAGGCGCTGATGTAGCCCACCTCGGCGCCGGCGTCGTCGGTGATGACGCCGTCCGCGTCGATGCTGTAGGTTTTTCCGCCGGTCTCAAAGGATTCGGCGCCCTCGGAACGGGCGGTGTAGGCCGCCAGGCTGAAATCAAAGTCGAAGCTGCCGCCGTCGGAGGCGTTGATGAGCTCCTTGGCCGCGATGCCGACGACCTTTCCTTCGCTGGATACGGTATAAACGTCCTGGCCCAGCTGCTCGAGGGTATAGCTGTGGTCCTTGTAGTCGAAGCTGTCCTTGCCCGTGATGATGGCCTTCAGCGCCTGGGCATGGACAGCGCTCTTGAACAGATCCTTGTCGCCCACGGTGTAGCGGAATTCCTCATTGTGGAGGATGCCGGCATAATCCTTGGCCTGGGCGTCGGTGCGGTAGAACTTCTGGTCCTGCGCATAAGGCGAGATCAGTCCGCCGACGAAGGAGAAGACAAACATCGCCAGCAGGATGATCATGCCCGTGACGGCGAGGCGGTTGCGGAAGAACCGCTTGGCCACCAGCGCGCCGGGCGAGAGCACCTTGACGCGGCGGTCGTCGTTCAGGGAGTACTGCTCCTCGTTTTTGCCGTCTCCGGCGGTCGCGGAGCTGTTCTTCACTGCCTCCTCGGTGATTTTCCTGGCGTGCCGGGCGGAGATATTGCCGGGCACGTTCTGCATACGCAGAGGGGGAGCATCGTCTTTTCTGACGTTTTTCATATCGTCTTTCATTTTCGGCCCCTCCTTTCTACGCGATCCGGACCCGCGGATCCACGACGGCGTACAGAATATCCGCGATCAGGTTGCCCAGCAGGGTCAGTATGGCGGTGAACACCATGAAGAACATGGAGAACGGGATATCACCCGAGACCATGGAATGGTAGGAGGCATAGCCGATGCCGGGAATGCCGAACAGGGTCTCAGTGATCAGCGCGCCCGAGAACAGGCCCGGCAGCGAGCCGCCGATGAGGGTCACGATGGGAATGAGGGTATTCCGGAAGGCATGGTGATAAATGACCTTTTTCTCGGAAAGGCCCTTGGCCCGGGCGGTGCGGATATAGTCCGCATTCAGCACCTCGAGCATATTGGTTCTGGTATAGCGCATGAGCGAGCCCATGCTGATCACCACAAGGGTGACAATGGGCAGGACCAGATGCTGGCCCTTGTCCAGCAGCTTTCCGAAGGCGGAGAGCTGATCGTAGTTTCTGCCCACCAGGCCGTAGAGGTCAAACCATCCCAGCTTGACCGAGAAGACCAGCTTTAGCAGCGATGCGAAGAAGAAGGTGGGCAGGGAGATGCCCGCGAGGGCAAGGACGGAAATCGTATAGTCCGTCTTGGAATACTGCTTCGTAGCGGCGATGATACCCAGGGGGATGGCGATAAGGATCTCCAGAATGAAGGAGATCAGGCCCATGGTAAAGGAGAGCCAGACGGTGTCGTTGAACTTCTCGATCACGGGCACGGTCCATTTCCAGCTGTCGCCGAAATCGCCCCGCAGCATGGAGCCCAGCCACTTGAAGAAGCCGGAGACGATGCTGCCGTCCATATTGTACATGGCCGAAAGCTGGGCCATCCATTCCTCAAAGCTTTTGGAGCCGGGCTGCATGGACTTCTGCCGCGCCATGGCCTCCACGTAGGAGGTGGGCAGGCAGCGCATCAGGGCATAGATGATGAACGACACGAAAAACAGGATCAGCACAGACTGCAGCAGTCGCTTGATAATAAATTTTCGCACGATATTCGCTCCTCTTGTTTAATCCCGAACGGGGCAGGCAGACCGTGCTGCCTGCCCCGCCTTATGCATTGGTTCTAAATGGCAGATATCGTGCGATCAGTTGAGCTCGATGTTCTGGATCTCTCTGAGCCAGCCATAGTAGGTGGTGATGTCGGGGGTGACGGAGTCGATCTTGACACGCTCGGTGGAGAAGATGACAGCGTTCTGTCTCTGATAGACGGGAACCTCAACGGCCCAGTCGATGATGGTATCGAGGCAGGACTTGTAGACGGCCTTTCTGTAGGACTGGTCCATATTGGTGCGGGCGTCCATGATCATCTCGTCGAGATCGGGATCGGCGATGTCATACATGTAGTTGGAGCCGCCGGGATCCTTGCCGGATTCCACGCCGGAGTAGTAAACCTGATACATGTCGGGATCGGGGGTGGCGCCCCAGGCGGCGCACCACATCGGGACCTGGTCGGCTTCGATGCCGGTCCACAGGTCGGAGGAGTTGGCCAGATCCTTGACGTTCAGGGTGATGCCGATCTTCTTGAAGGCGTCGGAAGCCAGGTTCAGCATCATGAAGGAGGGGTGATCGCCGGAGCCGTCGGCGGGGATCCAGACCTCATATTCCATGCTGGCGCCGTCGGGAGCAGCGGTGACCTTGCCGTTTTCAACGGTGTAGCCGGCAGCCTCGAAGAAGCCCAGGGCCGCGTTCAGGGCAGCCTCGTCCTTCTCGTCGTCGCTCATGGAGGAGGTATAGATGTCGTTGCCGTCCACGTCCTTGGAGAAGGCGATGGCATAGTCGGAGTCGGTCTTCTGGGGAGCGGCCCAGGAGGTGTCGGAGATCGGGTAGTTGATGACGGAGGCGGTCTCGCCGTAGTAGGAGTCGACGGTCACGTCGCGGTATCTGGAGAACACGGTGGCGAAGGCCTTACGCAGAGCCTTGGAGGCGTCGGAGCCGGGCTCGCCGCCCACGTTGACGGCCTTGGCACTGATGCCCAGATAGCCGTAGCCCAGGTTGTTGACGGTGTCGGTGGTGATCTTGTCACCGGTCACTTCGCCGTTGCTGTTGGCCTTGGAGATGGCCTTGGCGGTGTCGACGGAGTAGGACGGATCGGTGACGTCGATGGTGCCGGTGATGACGCCGTTCAGCTTATCCTGATCCTGGGACTCCAGGAACTGGATGTACTTGGTCTTCGGCGCGCCGAGGTAGTAGTTCTTGTTGGCCTCGAAGGAGACGACGCCGTTTTCAAACTTGACGAACTTGTAGGGGCCGGCGCCCATTGGCTGGGTGGTCTTGGCGCGGACGGTGGAAAGGTCGCCCTTGTCGAAGCCGAACTTGTGGGCGTCATAGTCGAACTTCTTGGCGTCGCCGTAGTAGTGCAGGGGGGCGATGGCAATGCCCAGCTGATAGATGGCGGTGGCGTCGGTCTCGGTGAGGGTGACGCGCAGGGAGTACTTGCCGGTCTTCTGGATGCCCTCGATGTAATCGACGGAGCTGCCGGTCTCAACGCCCTTGGCATAGGTGTCGTAGTGTTCCATCATGGAGAACAGGCTGGAGCCCGCGTTCTCCGTGTCGGACAGGGTCTTGACGTCGCCTCCGTAGGCTTCCTTCATGGCAGCCCAGAAGTCCTCGACGGTGGCGCCTTCCTTCAGCTCGTAGCCCCAGTTGGCAGCGCAGGCTTCGATGGGATCCTCGGGGGCGTTGTAGCTGTTGTTGATGCAGTAATCCACGATGGACTGGGCGAACTTCGGGCCGGTGGCCTCAACCTCGTCCCAGAAGGCCTTCTGGGTGGCTTCGTCCCAGTACTTGTAATCGGTGTTGTCCGGGCCGGCCTCGAGCAGCAGGTCCATGAGCTGGGACATGCCGGAGCGATAGTCCTCCAGGCCCTTGATGGGCTGGGCAAACAGGGTGCTGTTGCCGTCGTAGGTGGGATCGCACAGGACGTACATGGAGAAGATCACGTCGTCGGCGGTCACGGGCTTGCCGTCGGAGAACTTGATGTCCTCGCGCAGCTCGAAGTCATAGTCCACCGAGCCGTCGGCGTTCGGGGTGATGGTCAGGTCGGCGGGGCCATAATAGGTGTAGTCATGGCCGTTGTAGGAGCGGGTCTCGCCGGTCTTGCCCTTCTCGACGATGGCGCCGAGGCGGTCGATGTCCAGCAGGCTGATGGAGGTCATGGCCCAGACGTCCTGGTCGTAAGCGGTCTCCGAGAAGAACGGAGAGAACTTACTCGAGAAGTTGGAATATCCTGCCACCAGCGGCTTGTCGTTCGCTCCGCCGCTGCATCCTGCCAGTACGCCCAGCAGCATGGCAAGGCAAAGGATGATCGCTAAACTTTTCTTCATGATAAATCATATTCTCCCTTCAGTTATTTGCATTTGAATTGTATGTATTTCCCCGGCGCATTGCCAATGCGCCGAAAAACACCGAAATCAGATCATGACGCGGTCCGCATCATGAAAAGCGCGTACGCTCTGTGGCGGCTCAGGCGTCCTCCCAGCGAAGGCCGCGCCAGAATCTGCCGTAGCGCTCCGCCCCCGCCGCAGCCAGGATCTTGAGCACGAGGTAGGCGACGGCCTTGGCGCTCATGCCGGCGCCGCTGCGAAAAAGATAACAGAGCGCGGCGGCCAGGCCGAACAGGGCGAACACACTCAGCACCCTGCAGGCGCCGGGCACGGTTTTGTCCGCCGCCTCGTGGACATACGCCCGGACCCCCTCCCTGCCGGCGATGACCTTCACCGCCTGCCAGGCCAGGGCAAACAGGGCGCAGACCTCACCGAGGAAGGGCAGGATCACATAGAAGGTGTTGGTGGTCCCCGGGGCGTCGATGCAGCCGGAGCCGATCACCGCCGCCGCCAGGCCCGCCAGGCCCAGGGCCAGGTACAGCCGCGTCCTTCCCCCGTTGCCGGAGATCCGCAGCATCCTGCCGGTATAGACGGCCTCGCCCGCCTCATTGATGTGAATGTCCTGAAGCCTCCGCTCCCTGCGGCTCATCCTGCCCATCAGGCGATCCCCGTCAGGTCGTAGTCCTCCAGCCAGCGGGCGGCGGTCTCACATACCGTGCGCAGGGTCTGCTCGTCGAAGGGACTGGGCATGCCCGCAGCCTCCAGCAGCTTCGTGAATACCTTGCTGCCGCCCTGGCGGGTGTAGGCCATATAGCGGGCCCAGGCGCCGTCATAGTCGTCCTGCATCATGGCCCAGAAGCACAGGGCTTCGGTCTGGGCCAGGCAGTAATCAATATAGTAGAACGGGCAGACGTAGATGTGGCTCTGCCGCTGCCAGCCCAGGCCCTCGGAATAGAAGGGGATCTGACCGTCGAGCCGGATCCAGGGCATATAGATCCCCAGCAGCCGCTTCCATTCGGCATGGCGCTCGTCGGGCGTGAGCCCGGGGTTCTCATAGACGATGTGCTGGAAGTGGTCGACCATGGTTCCGTAGGGAAGGAAGCTCAGCGCCCCGGCCAGATGACTGTAGCGGAACTTGCGGGCGTCGCCGCCGAAGAAGTCCTCGGCGCTGCGCCAGGCAAAGAACTCCATGCTCATGGAGTGGACCTCGCAGCCCTCCATGCTGGGCCAGATGGTCTCCATCGGCACGCGGTCCCGGTTGAGCCAGTCGGCAAAGGCATGCCCGGCCTCATGGGTCACGGTCTCCACATCGTCGCGGGTGCCGTTGAAGTTGGCAAAGATGAACGGCACGTTGTAATCGTGGATGCTGGTGCAGTAGCCGCCGCCGGCCTTGCCCTCCTTGGCCAGCAGATCCATGAGCTCATAGTCCCGCATGGTGCGGAAGAATTCGCCGGTCTCCGGGGATAGGGCGTCGTAGAACCGGTCCGCCGCCGCCAGGATGTCCTCGGCGCTGCCCGCGGGGCGGGCGTTGCCGGATCGGAACAGCAGGGCATTGTCGGCAAAGCTCAGCGGATACGCAACGCCCAGGCGCTCCGCCTGGGCCCGGTGGATGGCGTCGGCCACGGGCACCACGTATTTGCGCACCGCCTCCCGGAACCGGGCGACGTCGTCCCGGTCGTAGCAGTTTCTGGTCATGCGGTAATAGCCCGTCTCCACGAAGTCCTTCTGGCCGAGCTTCTGGCTCATCTCGTGGCGGATGGCGGTCAGGCGGTCATAGATCTCGTCCAGGCGCTGCTTGTTGTCCCGGTACCAGCGGCCCTCGGCCTGCCAGGCCTCCAGGCGCAGTGCGTCGTCGGCGTCGGTCTTGAAGGGGCCCAGCTGGGCCACGGTATACACGCCGCCGCGCAGGGGGATCTGGGCGGAGGCGATCAGCTTTTCATATTCGGTGGTGAGTTCGTTCTCCTCCTGCAGCAGGGGGATGATGGCCACGTCGAAGCATTTGAGCTCCAGCTCCGCGTTGAGGAACACCACCTCGCCGAACTCCTCGGCCAGCTTTGCCCGGTGGGGCGAAGCGCACAGCGCCCGGGTCCAGCGGTCGAAATACTCCTGCAGCTCCGGCATCGTCCGGTTCCAGAAGGTCTCTTCGCCGTCATAGAATTCGTCGCGGGTGTCAATGGAATGACGGATTTGCGCCAGGGTGGCCGCAGAGTCCAGGCGGCGCTTCAGACGGTCCATGGCCGCAAACTGTTCGCTTGCCTCGGCGTATGTGGCGGCAGAGGAAAACGCCTCGACCAGAGCCTGGATGCGCTGCTTGACCTCGGCAATATCGGGGCGTTCATATGGCATTTTGGAAAACTTCAGCATGCGGGTTACTCCCATCAAGATTTGCGTTCTTTGCGAAAATCGGTGATACCGACACTTAGCAAAATGAATCCATGGCAATTTTAACACAATCGAAACAAAAGCGCAATAAGTAATTATCAAACATCGACAAAAAAATAATAATATACCGTTTATAATATGCACAGAACGTTCATATACATTCATATTTTTCCGTTGTTTGACGGCCTGTTCGCATAACTATTCTCTTTTGGGGCCGCCGCCGCCGGCGTCCGTCCGGTATTCGATCCGCGGCCATATTTCTTCGCCAGGCGCATTTGCCCCATTCCCGGGGAGATATCTTCGAAAAAAAGTAACTTTACCCAATTATTTGGAATTTTTTTCATGGGAAATTCTCCGGACTCCGCCGAAAAAACGGGCAAAACGCCGCATTTGTCGAAATTATGCACTTATTCATCCTTCTTTTCGCCGCCTCATGCGGAGGATTCATCTGCCCGCCGGAGGCAAAAAAAGGCCGCCTGCTGAGGGCGGCCGTCGATTTTTTCTATTCTGTGTCCGTTTGAAGCCGATGGCTGAGGATCTCGTACAGGAATTCGCTGATCTCGTCGCAGACGCTGTAGAGCTCGAATCGCTTCGCCTCGCCGGAGGCGCCGGTGGTCAGCACCACCACCCCGTCGCGGGTCTCCGGGTCGTAGGATACGATGCAGTAGGCGCCGTAAGCGTTTCCGGGGTGGTAGTAGACCCCCGTCCGGCCGTAGATCTGCGGCACATACAGCATGGGATGGGCCTGATAGGAGCCGTCGTCCAGGGGGCGGTTGCAGCGATTCTCCATCTGCGCCACGGAGGTGATCTCCATCAGCCGCCGGCCGTCATAGACCCCGTCGTTCGCCAGCAGGGCGATGAGCCTGGCCAGATCTCCGGCGCTGATGTTCAGCCCGCCGGCATAATAGCCGCTGTTCTCCCCCGGCGTATCGTCCAGATGCATGCTCTGCTGCAGCGCCGAGGACTGCTCCACGCTGCGGCCGCGGTAGAGCGTCGCCACCAGGGAGGGGTCCTCCAGGTCCCCGCCGGCAAAGGAGGCGTCGATGCCCAGGGGCTCGAAGAGCCTGCTGCCCAGGATCTCGTCGACGGTCTGACCGGCGGCGCGCTCCATGGTGGCGCCCAGGACGCTGAAGGCATAGTTATTGTAGCACCAGAGCGCCGGATCCCCCGGTCTCGCGCCGCCGACGCCGTAGCTCAGGCGGCTGCGGATGCCGCCGGCGCTCACGCTGTAATAGTCGCCGTAGCAGGGGATGGCGGAGGTATGGCTGAGGATGGTGCGCACGGACACGGGATCGTCCGGATAGGCGGCGCCCGCCGTCTCCACGTCCCAGTACTGCCCGATGTCCCCATCCAGATCCAGCAGGCCGTCCTCATGGAGCAGCATGGCTCCCATGGCGAGGATCACCTTCGACACGGAGGCCACGCGGATCTTGTGCTCCGTCGTCATGCGCTCAGTGTCGCGGGTGGCCCAGCCCCAGGCATATTCGCCCACCACCCGGCCGTCATTGATGATGGCTGTCTGTACGCCCGCCGCGCCGTATTTCTGCGCAATGCCGGCGATCTGACTGCGGATCGCCCGATGATCCAGCACGGCGGCAGCCGCGGTCTGGTCCTCGGCGGTGGCAGCCGGGACGACCCCCGCCGCTTCGACGGCGTCTTCCGAGGCCGGTCCCGCCGAAGCCGCCGTCATGGGCGTCGGCGGCGCGGCGCAGCCGGTCAGCAGCAGGCTGACGGCGAGCGCGGCAGCCGCAGTGCGCCGCCGGTGCCCGCGGCGTTGGGATAGTATCTGTGTCATCAGCGCCGAACTTCCTTCTCAGGTACTTGGCGCCGGAAACACGGCGCCTAAGGTACAATATACTCGCTGTTCTGAAAATAATCTGAAAAACCGCCCGGTCCGGGGGCAAAAAGGGCCCCACGGTCCCCCTCTGCGCCGCGCCCGGCGACAGGGCGCTCTTCGATCCGCCCCCCATGGCTCGCATGACAGGCGTGGCTGCGCGCCGGTTCGCTTTCTTTCGGGCCGATTTTACCATGTTTCGCGCGGGAATACAATCCGCAAAAAAGCAGATCCGGCGCTTTCCGCCGGATCTGCGCAGCGTGTCGAAGTGTCGAAAAAGGTTGGGAAAGGGTTCGATTGCTTCCGGGGCGTATCAGCCCCATCCGCCGTGGCGTCCGCCCATGCCGCCCTGCATGCCGCCCTTGCCGCCGCCCATCATCTGGTTGGGGATGGCGTCCACCTGCTGGCCGTTGACGATGACGGTGCCGCCGTTCAGTTGAGCGCTGCCGTCGCAGTCGAAGCTGGAGGAGGCGGTGATGTCGACGGTACCGCCGTTGATGACGATATTGCCGTTGGAGTCCACCCCGTCGGTATCGCCCGCGCCCATGACGACGGTGAGACTGCCGCCGTTCATCTCAAAGGTCGGGGTATAGGCGGAGGATTTATAGGCCGCGTTGACGCCGTCGTCGGTGGCCTCGATGGAGATCTCGCCGTCGTTGATCCGGATGCAGGTGCCCTCGATGCCCTCCGCGGCGGCGATCTCAAAGCTGCCGCCGTCGATCTGCACGGTGGTAACGGCGTGGATGCCGTCGTCCGCCGCGCCGATGCGGAACGCGCCGCCGGAGATATAGATCCCGCCCAGGGTCTCGTCGTCGTCATTCTCCGCGTGCAGGCCGTCGCCGCAGGCCGCCAGCGTATAGTCGCCCCCGGCAATGGAGATGGAATCCTTGGCGCTGACAGCATGGCGTCCCGCGCTGATTTCATACACGCCGTCGGTGAATACCAGCTCATCCTTGCACACGATCCCGTGGCCTCCGGGGGAGGAAACCGTCAGCTTGCCTGTGCCGTTGAAGGTCAGATCGTCCTTGGAAAAGACCGCGGCGTCCACATTGTTTTCATCGATCTGCGTAAAGGAGCCGCCGTTGGAGAGGGTGTTCTCCGAGCCCTCGGCCAGGGTGAGGAATACCTTGTCGGCCTGGGCCACGTAGATGGCGGCGAAGCTCTCGCTTTGGATGACGGCTCCGTCCAGCACGAGCTGGACCTTGTCGTCCTTGGAGGCGTTGACGATGACCGAGCCCTTCAGCTCGCCGGAGAGGATGTAGGTACCGGCGGCGGTGACGGTCACGGTGAAGCCGGAGATCTCCACGCCGTCGGCGTCGGCGGAGGCGCTGTCGCCGGTCAGGGTGACGGTAACGACGCGATCGTCGTATTCGCCGGACAGATCCCGGTCGGAAAAGACCTCGTCGGAATCCTCAGCGCTCTGCGCCTCGGAATCTTCCGCGCTCTGGGAGAGGGCCACCACCGCCGCGTCGGCGGAATCGGACCGGGTCTGGCTCTGCGCCGCGGTCTGTGCGCTCTGCGGCGCCGCGCAGGCGCACAGGAGCACCGCCAGCGCAAGGAAGAGAAGCATCAGCTTGGTCTGTTTCATTTTTCAGTATCTCCTTTCGTTTTGCTTTCTGGCTACAGTATAGCCGGGAAAGGAAAAAACATCTCCGAAAACCGGCGGCAGAAGATACGCGAAATATACGAAAAAGCCGCCGGAGCCCGGCGGCTTTTTTTACTGTAGGGGGAAGCGGGCCTCGAATACGGCGCCGCCGTCGTTGTGGGCGGTGAGCTCGCCGCCGTAGGATCGCACTGCCGCGTCGGCAATGGCAAGACCGATGCCGTGCCTGCCGCCGGCGCCCTTATAGAACCGCTCGAAGATGTGGGGCAGATCCGCCGGGTCGATGCCCGGCCCGTCGTCGGCCACCCGCAGAAGGATCTCCCCCTGCAGCGTGCGGCAGGTGAGCCGGATGGTGCTCCGGGCATAGCGCAGGGCATTGGAGATCAGATTGCCGCACAGCCGCCGGGCGTCCTGCTCCCGGATGGGCAGCAGAACGGGCGCCTCGTCGAAATCATAGAAAAACTGCACTCCCTCCGCCGCCGGACGCTGCTCCGAGACGCACAGCGACAGCACCTCCCGCAGATCCAGGGGCTCCGGCCGTCCCTCCGGACGGCCCTTGCCCATGCGGGAAAGATAGAGGATGTCCTCCACCATGCCGCCCAGGCGGTCGGATTCGGCCAGGATCACTCTGCCCGCCGCCACCGGCTCCATGACCCCGCAGACGATGCCCTCGGCATTGCCGCGGATGGAGGTCAGAGGGGTGCGCAGCTCGTGGGACACATTCTGGAACAGGGTCTCCTGCTTCCGGTTGGCCTCCTTCAGATCCGCCGCCATGCGATCCATGGCGCCGGCGAGGCGGTCGAACTCCACCTCCCGGAATTCCAGCGCCCGGGGCTCCAGGGAACCCTCGCCGATCTGCTGGGCAAATTCCGACAGGCTCTGCACCGGCTCGGCGAAGGACCGGGCGATCCGGCCGCTCAGCAGCACCGACAGCACGACGGCGGCCAGAACGATGAGCAGCAGAAGCAGATTGATGCGGTTCGTGAATGCCGTCAGCGCCGTGACGTCCACATAGGACACGAGCCAGGCCCCGTCCTGCACGGGATCGGCTGCCACAGACAGGGCGTAGCTGCCCCCCTCCAGCCGGACCACCCGGTAGCTGACCGGCTCCAGGCCCCGGTCGCGGAAATAGGCGGAGATCGCCTCGGCAGCCTCCCCGTGCAGGGCGGAATTGACGGTGCCGTCGGCATTGAGCACCACGGCGCTGCCCCGGGTGCCGGTGATCCGGTCGGGATGCTCGTCAAACCGTTTGCCCCCTTCCTTGCCGCTCCCCTTCCGTCCCTCGGAGGCACTCTCGGAGACGGAATGGAGCTGACTCGACACGCGGCTGCGCAGATAGCTGCGCACGGAAAGGTTGAAGGCCAGGGCCACCGTCAGAAGCAGGGCGCAGGTCAGGCCGATCAGGGTGACAAGGATGCGCGAGCGGATATGGCGCTTCTTCATTTCACTTCCTCCAGGCGGAAGCCGTAGCCCCACACCGCCGCGATCACCGCGCCGCAGTCCGTCAGCTTCTGGCGCAGACGGCGCACGGTATCGTCGGTGGCCCGGGTCTCCACCGCGGTCTCAAAGCCCCAGACCTCGCTGAGCAGCTCCTCCCGGGACACCGCCTGGCCGGCATGGAGCATCAGATAGCGCAGCACCTCGTATTCCGTGGGCGTCAGCGCCAGAGCCCGGCCGCCGCACAGGATATGGCGGCTGCCCTCATCCAGACTCAGCCGGCCCACGGCGGCCCCGGCGGGGGCGGCATGCTTCTGCCGCTCGAAGTCGATGCGGCGGAAGATGGCCCGGACCCGCATCAGCAGGGCCATGGCGGAAAAGGGCTTGGTGATATAGTCGTCGCTGCCGAGGCCGAGGCCCATGGCATAGTCGTTTTCCGAATCGCGGGCGGTGAGCATGATGATGGGCACCGTGCTGTGCCTGCGCAGCTCGGTGCAGACCGCAAACCCGTCGCTGCCGGGCATCATCACGTCCAGGATCACAAGATCGGCGCTCTGTTCGGCAAAGCGGGCCAGCAGCAGGTCGCCGGTGGGAAAATCCTCCACCAGGTAGCCGTCGCTTTGCAGAAAGGTGCGGATCACCTGGCGGATGTTGTCGTCATCGTCGGCGATATAAATGCGTTTTTCGGACATGCGCGCACCCTCTTTCGGCGTTTTTTTCTATTGTAGCAGGTTTTTTCCCCCGGCGCAACGAGCCAGGCCGCGGAAACTGCCGCAAATCATACGCAGTTTTCCATGGATTTTTCGTACGGATTGCCGCCGGATCTCGGGGACGGGCCGCGCCCCGGGATGATATCCTGTCCTCAGCGGACCCACGGGCCGCAATCTGAATCTGAGGAGTGAACGAATATGAAGCACAGAAGAATCCTGGCATGGCTCCTGGCCGCCGTCATGGCCTTCGGCGTCATGTCCGCCGGCGTGCTGGCCGCGGAGACCGATGCGGAAAGCGGGGCCACCGCGCCGTCGGAGGCCGGGGACGCCCTGAAGGAGCAGTCCCGGAAGGAATCGACGGAGGCCGGAGACGGCAAGACGTCAAAGCCCTCCCGCGGACGGAAGAAAAAAGAGCAGGTCGCCGAGCCCGACGGCGCCATCGGCAAGGACCGGGCCAAGGAGATCGCCCTGGCCGACGCCGGCTTCACCGCGGAGCAGACGGGTAAGGTCCGCGCCCGGGTGACGGAGCAGGACGGCACGGTGATCTACAAGGTCCGCTTCACCTGCGACGGTCAGCGCTATTCCTACCGGATCGACGCCATGAGCGGCGAGATCCTGGACAAAAGCAGCGCGGAGGCCGCGGCGCACCCGAAGGGCGGACGCCCCAGCGCGGGAGACGCCGGCGAAACGACCTGAGGATCCCCGGCTGTGCAGCCGCCGGGCAGTGGCCCTGTTTCTCAACATCTGAATCATAGAACCCCCCGCCGGGGCCGTTGCAAAAAGCATTTTGCAACGGCCCCTTGCAAGATTTCCGGCAGTTTGCCGGAAATCTTTTTGATTGAACGCGAAGGGCGGGCCTTGCCCCCCTTCACTCTTCCCCC
>CADBKB010000018.1 GCA_902795095.1 Oscillospiraceae bacterium | reverse complement strand
ATGTCGGGCAGGCCGGAAGACTGCTGCACATACTCATAGAGCTTGATGGAGCTGCCGGAGGTCTGGGGATCCCAGGAGCCGGTGGCAATGTACTGGGCATGGAAGCCGGTCTCCGCGCCGACCATGGGATAATAGCCTCTGGAGCTGGAGCCGTTCAGATAGAGGGTGTAGGCGCCGTCTTCCTCCGTGCGGCCGGTCAGGGACCAAGTGAAGTAGCGCGAATTTGCGGCGTCGAATTCCGCAAGCGACAGCGGCAGGGCTCCGCCGCCGGACCCGCGGCGCACGTTGCTGCCGTCGCCGTTGGAGATGAGGTACAGATCGTTGCCGTCTCCGGCGGGATCGACGCCCTCCGCCGGCTGGAAGGTCCAAAGCACAGTGTCATCGATGTCACCGGTGACGGTATCGCCGCTGACGGTGACCTCCGTGGCGCCGAGGGTGTCGCCGGATGCCTGAGCGTTGAGCGCATACGTGTCATCGGCCACGATGACATAGGTGCCGCCGGGCTTGACCTCGGACGCCAGCACATAGCCGCCGCCGGAGGCTTTGACCTTGAAGTTGATCTCATAGGTGGCGGTGACGCCGGAATCGGGATCCTTGGTGGTGATGGTGCACACGCCGGGCAGGGTCTTGACCTGGTCGATCCGGATGCGCAGATCGGGATTGGCCGCGGTGGCCGCAACCACGGGCTTATGGACCTTGGAATCCAGGGTCACGTTGTACTTGTACTTGTCGGGGCTGAACTTGGCCAGGGGCTCGCCGTCAACGGTGATGCCGTCCAGCTTCACGTTGGACATGACGTAGACAACGAACTCGGTGGACACGCTGTGGCCGTCCAGTTCGCCGGTGACGGTGATGGTGGCGACGCCGGCGCCGACAGCGGTGATCTTGTCGCCCTCGACCTTGGCAACCTCGGGACGGTTGGACTCATAGGTGAAGGTCATGCCCTCGGGCAGCGGAGTGCTGCTAAGGGACTTGATGACGGAGGTCTGCTCCTTGATGATGTAGCCGTAGAGCTTCTCGTTGTTCATGGCAACGGTCAGCTGCGGGTCGATGACAGCGCCCTTGTCGAAGATGATGCGCTGCTCGATGCCGAGGGCCTCGTCGCCTTCCTGGTTGGGCTTCGCGGTCAGCACCACGGGATACTCGTCCATGGTGCCGGAGACGGTGAAGTCCTTCGTGAGGTTGGCGTGCGCGCTGTCCTCGCCGACCTGGATCTGATACTTGCCGGTGTCGACCTCGAACTGATCCTTCTCTTCATTGTAGAAGGCCAGATCGGGGATCTTGACCTCGAGGGAGACGGTCTTGGTCTGGCCGGGCTGGAGCTCGATCTTGTCGAAGCCCTTCAGGCGGCGGATCGGGCGGAGCAGCTCCGCAGGAGCGTCGGGCTGGGCCACGTAGAGCTGGGCCACGTCCTTGCCGGCCACGGTGCCGGTGTTCTTGACGTCGAAGGTGACCTTGACGGTGTCGTTGGCGTCGTAGGCGGTCTTGTCGAGCTTCAGGTTGGAGTAGGCGAAGGTGGTGTAGCTCAGGCCGTAGCCGAAGGGATAGGAGACGGGGTTGGTGCCGTCATAGTACATGTAGGTGCGGCCGTGGCTGCCACCCGTGGCATAGAGGTTGTAGTCACGGATGCCAGGGATATCGGAGTCGCTTCTATGCCAGGTGGCGGTCAGATGGCCGGAGGGGTTGACCTGGCCGGTCAGCACGTGGGCAAAGCCGATGCCCTTGCGGATGCCGCCGAAGGAGGACCACAGGATGGCCTTGACATTGTTCTCGAACTCGGTCACACGCATCGGGCCGCAGGTCTCCATGCACACGACGGTGTTGGCGTTGAGGGCGGCCACGTTGTTGATCAGGGTCTCCTGGTTGTCGGGCAGGACGGTGTTGGAGCGGTCTCTGCCCTCGGAGGAGTAGCCGCTGCCGGTGCCGGCGACCACGATGACCGCGTCCGCGGCCTCGATGGCGCTCTGGTTGGAGACGGTGTTGGAATTGATCCGGGTGACGGTGGCGTTGGGGTTGATATCCTTGATGGCCTGCTCGATGCCGGGGCCGATCCAGATGCGCCACTTGTCATCCACGGCATGGCGCTGCTCGGAGGAGTACAGGCCGAGGTAAGAGTTGGTCTGGTGGGAGCCGATGATGACGACCTTGTAGTCGCCGGTGGCGGGGATCTGCAGAGGCAGGATGCCGTCGTTCTTCAGCATGACGACGCCTTCCTCGACCTCCTTGTCAACGACCGCGATACGCTCGGGGGTATAGTTGTTGATGCCCCGGGCGGCCTGGTCGGCCATGCGCTCATTGGCGGCGGCGGTCCAGCCGTTGTCCTCGTCGAACTCGCCGGTGGAGATACGGGCGGTCATCAGACGGTGGACGGACACGTCGATGGTGTTCTCGGTGAAGGTGCCCTTGTCGGTCTGCACGCCGGCATTGACCATCTGGGTGGCCAGGGAGTTGTAGTCGCCGGAGCTGCCGCCGATGCCGGCGTTGCACTCCAGGTCCTCGCCGTGGGCCAGGGCGCCGGCATTCTGCTCCACGGTGGTGAGCTTGGCGCCGGTGCGGGGGTTGGTGTAGTTGAGGTTGGCGATCGTTCTGACGGAGTCGCAGTCAGAGGTGATGTGGCCCGTGAAGCCGAAGGTCTCACGCAGCAGGGTGTCCATCAGATAGGAGCTGTAGGAGCAGGGCTCCTTGTTGACGTAGCTGTAGGCCGTCATGACCGAGCGGACGTCGGAAGCGCGGATGACGTCGCGGTAGGGGGCGACATAGTACTCACGCAGGGCGCGCAGGTCCACGTTGTCCGCGCCGCCGCTGGTACGGATGGCCTCGGTGTTGTTGGCGGTGTAGTGCTTGATGGTGGTCAGGGACTTCAGGTAGCCGTTGGGATCCAGGGGCTTGCCGTCCTGGTCCTTGCCCTCCATGCCGAGGACGAACTGGGTGCCCATGGTGGCGTTGAGCAGGGGGTCCTCGGAGTAGGCTTCCTCGTTGCGGCCCCAGCGGGGATCGCGCTGCATGTTGATGGTGGGAGAATAAAAGTTCAGGTTGATGCAGTTGCCCAGATCGTTCTTGCGGGAGCGCTCGCGGATCTCGTCGGAGATCAGGGTGGCGCCCTCGTAGTAGAGCTCGGGGTTCCAGGTGGAGCCCATGGTCAGGCTCTCGGACTGGGGGTTCTCGTTGTCGCGGAGCAGGCCGTGCAGGGCCTCAGCCCACCAGGAGTAGTGGCTCAGATCCTTGGTGGCGGGCACGTTCAGGGCGCCGCCGCCGAGCTGGGAGGCGGGGATGGCCGCCGCGCGCTCCACGAGCTGGGAGGCCTTCTGCTGCAGGCTCATGCGGGCAACCAGGTCTGCCGCGCGCTCTGCGAAGGAATAGCTGGTGTCCTCGTAGATGGGCACGGTGGAAACGGGGGGCTTGTCCGGGCCGTCGTCGGCGTGCTCGAGGATGAAGTCGGCGAAGAACTGGGCCATTTTGGCACAGCCGGCGCCGTTGGGATGGATGTTGTCAGGGAAATCCGCTTCCATGTCGCTGGTGAAGCTGTGGATGTCGATGACGGGGCACTCCAGCTCCTCGGCGACCTCCTCCAGAGCCGGGACCATGTAGTTATGGACGTTGGCGGGCTGGATGCCGAAGTTGCCGGTGCCGAAGGCGGTGGCGCAGGTGGCGATGTAGACCGTGGGCTCGGAGTCGAGATCGCGGTACACGCCCACCAGCTCCCGCATGGCGGCCTTCAGGTTTTCCCGGCCGGATTCGGTGGTGGCGTTGCCGGCATCGTTGGTGCCGAGCATGATGATGACGATGTTGGGCTGGAAATTCTTGCTGTCGGTAAACTCGGTAAGATTCCAGTAGGGCGTCCAGCCGGATTTGCTCAAGGTGGCGCCGTTGTGGCCGAAGTTGCGGACGTCATACCCGTCGCCGAGAATGCCGTCGAGCAGCTTGGGCCAGTTGTCCTGGAGCTGGGTGGCGCCGTTGTCGGCGGGGTTATGGCCGTAGGTGATGCTGTCGCCGACGCACGCGACCCGGATCGGCTCGTCCGCGGCGGATACCATGCCGGCGGGCAGCAGGCTCAGGCACATGGCAAGGCACAGAAGCATCGCCAGCAGCTTGCTTACGTTTCTTTTCATACGGTTCCTCCTTCTTTTCAAGCGGGCGGGTGCCCGTCGGCCGGGATGCCGATCTGCGCACTCGTCCAATTTATGATACCATTTTACCGTTTTAGCCGGGTTTTTTCAACCGAAACGGCGCCGCTTTTTCTCTTATCCTTGTAGAATTTCGCCCTCTGAAATTGTGCAGTTTTCTTTTTCCGCGGCCGCCGGGGCGAAAAATGCCGTCTGTGAAATGTTACAAATTTATTTTGTAACTTTTCCGTCAACCGGTTCATTATGGGTATGAAACTTGGTTTTTCTCCCTTTTTGCCTGTGGAAAACCCTGTTGAAGTTGGGGAAAACTTTTGAAACCCCCTTGCAAAAAATCGCATATATAGAAGAATTATGTCTACCATAGTCCCATAAATTGTGGTCGCCTCCCTCCGGCGGCGCGGGCCCCGCGGCCCCTGTGAAAACCGACGAACCCGGTTTCCGGAAAAATCGCGGCGCTCGTTTTTTGTCTTTTGCGCCGGCGTATTTGTGTGCTATAATCATCATTGGCCAGTTATCGCCCCGGGGCGATTTTTTCCCAAATTTTCTGCCTTTCTGAGGTTTTTCATATGCTCGAACTGTTATCTCCGGCCGGCTCGTTGGAGTCGCTGCGCGCCGCCGTGCACAACGGCGCGGACGCGGTCTATCTCGGCTTCGGGAGCTTCAATGCCCGGCAGGGCGCCAAAAATTTCACCTTCGACGAGCTGCGCGAGGCGGTCAAGTACTGCCACGTCCGCGGCGTCAAGGTCCATCTGACCCTCAACACCCTGGTCACCGACCGGGAGATGCCCCGGGTGGCGGACCTCATCCGAACCGCCGCCCAGTGCGACGTGGACGCCTTCATCGTCCAGGATCTGGGCGTGGTCAATCTCTGCCGCCAGATCGCGCCGCTCATCCCCCTGCACGCCTCCACCCAGATGTCCATCCACAATCTCGAGGGCGTGCGCCAGGCGGCGGCCATGGGCCTGAGCCGCGTGGTGCTGGCCCGGGAGCTGAGCCGGGAGCAGATCGCCTACATCTGCCGCAACTCCCCCATCGAGATCGAGGTCTTTGTCCACGGAGCGCTGTGCATGTGCTATTCCGGCCAGTGCTATATGTCCGCCGTCATCGGCCGGCGCAGCGGCAATCGCGGCCAGTGCGCCCAGCCCTGCCGCCTGCCCTACGGCTTCAGCCGCTTTGAAAACAAGCACCCCCTCAGCCTCAAGGACAACTGTCTGGTGGAGTGGCTGTGGGAGCTCGACAGCATGGGCGTCACCTCCGTCAAGATCGAGGGCCGCATGAAGCGGCCGGAGTATGTCGCCACCGCCACGAAGATCTACCGCAGCGTCCTCGACGGCGGCCGCATCGGCCGCAAGCAGCTTTCCGACCTGCGCGACGCCTTCTCCCGCCAGGGCTTCACCCAGGGCTATTTCACCGGCAAGCTGGGCCCCGAGATGTTCGGCGTGCGCACCGACGAGGCCCCCAACGAGGCCCTGTTCGCCCGCGCCCGGGCCAGCTTTGAGCGGGGCGAGGTCTCCCGGGTGCCGGTGCAGTTCTATGCCATCATCAGCCGCCGCCAGGGCAGCATGCTCGCCGTGCAGGACGCCGAGGGCCACATCTGCAAAACCACCGGCCCCGCCCCCTCCGAGGCCATCAACAGCCCCATCACCGAGGAGCTCCTGGCCCAGCGCCTGGGCCGCACCGGCGGTACCCCCTATGCCTGCACCCGGGTGCGCAGCGTGGTGGAGCCCGGCCTCACCCTGCCCGCCTCCGCCATCAATGCCATGCGCCGCGAGGTGCTGGACCATCTTACCGCCCTGCGGGGCCGGCGGGATCCCCCGGAGCTGGGCAGCTTCACCGAGGTCATGCGCTATTCCGGTCCCACGGAGCCGCCGAAGCTGGCGGTGTCCGTCACCCGGGCCAACCAACTCATCTCCGCCCTGAACGCCGCCGATATCGTCTACGCGCCCCTGCATCTGATCGTCTCCGACCGCCGGGCCTTCGCCCGTCTGAGCCAGGATACGGAGCTGGTAGCGGTGCTGCCCCGGGTGCTGCACGACAGCGAAGCCGGCAAGCTGGTGGACCAGCTGGACGCGGCCTACGAGCGGGGCGTGCGCAAGGTTCTGATCGGCAATCTGGGCCAGCTCTCCGTGGCCCGCTCCCGGGGCTTCTCCCTGCGGGGCGATTTCGGCCTCAACGTGTTCAACTCCCGCACCATGCTGGAGCTGCGCTCCCTGGGCCTGATCAGCGCCACGGCCTCCTTTGAGATGACCCTGCCCCAGATCCGCGATCTGAGCAAGGCCATCCCCACCGAGCTCATCATCTACGGCCGCCTGCCGCTGATGCTTACGGAAAACTGCATCATCCGGGGTCGCACCGGCGCCTGCACCTGCCAGTCCGCCGCCGCCAAGTTAGTGGACCGCACCGGCGCGGAGTTCCCCATCATCCGCGACGGCGACAGCTGCCGCAGCGTGGTGCTCAACGGCAAAAAGCTCTATTGGCTGGATAAGCTGCCCGCGCTGCGCTCCCTCGGCCTGAGCTGGCTGCGCATCTGCTTCACCACCGAGGGCCCCGCCGAGGTGGCCCGGGTGATGGAAAGCTACCGTACCGGCGCTCCCTTCGACCCCGGCGCCTGTACCCGCGGACTCTATACCCGGGGCGTGGAGTGATACTATGATCCTGCTTGCATCCAAATCCCCCCGGCGGCGGGAGCTGCTGGAAAAGCTGGGGCTGCCCTTTACCGTCATGACCGAGGACGTGGACGAGACCATGGATCCCGCCGCGTCCCTGGAAGACGAGATCCAGCGCGTCAGCGAGCTGAAGGCCCGGGCCGTGCAGGCGCTGGCAGGTCCGGAGGACCTCATCATCAGCGCCGATACCGTGGTGTGCGCCGACGGCCGGCGTCTGGGCAAGCCGGCGGACAAGGCCGAGGCAAAGGCCATGCTCCGCCTGCTCAGCGGCAGGGCCCATACCGTGGTCAGCGGGCTGTGCCTGCTGCGCGGTGATCGCTGCGAGACCGCGGCGGTCACCACCGCTCTGCATTTCCGCCCCCTGTCCGACCGGGAGATCGACGCCTATATCGCCACCGGCGAGCCCATGGATAAGGCCGGCGCCTACGGGATCCAGGGCCTGGCTTCGATTTTTGTGGACAGACTTGACGGGGACTATTATAATGTAATGGGTCTGCCCCTGTGCACGCTGGCCGGCATGCTGCGCGGCTTCGGCGTGGAGGTCCTGTAACTGTTGAAAATGAGGTGATCGCTTGAAAACAGGCAAACCGACCCGGCGGCGGCTGATCATACTGATCGCCGTGGCGCTGGCCATTGTCGTGGCGGTCAGCTCCGCGCTGGTCCGCGGCACCGCCGCGGGAAAAAATGTCACCCAGTCGCTGCTGGCGCCCTTTGACAGCGCCGTGTCCGCTCTGATGCGGACGGCGGAGCGATTCTACAACTATGTATTTGAATATGACTCCCTGGTGGCGGAGAACGCCTATCTTAAGAAGCGCGTCGCCACGCTGGAGAACGAGATCCGCTCCATCGACACCCTGCAGCGGGAAAACGAGCGTCTGCGCGCCGTGGCAAACCTGCTCAAGGAGCACGAGGACTACGACATGGTCTCGTCCTACATCATCAGCTGGGATTCCAGCAACTGGCGCAACACCTTCACCATCGGCAAGGGCACCCTCTCCGGCATCAGCGAGGGCATGTGCGCCATCACCGAGCAGGGCCAGGTCATCGGCATCGTGACAGAGTGCGGCGCCAACTGGGCCACCGTCACCACGATCCTCGATTCGTCCCTGCAGATCTCCGCCACCCTCTCGTCGTCGGGCTACAACGGCATCGTCCAGGGCGCCCACAAAACCGACAAGGAGAACCAGCTCCGCATGGACTACCTCTCCACCGAGGCCGTCATCCGCAACAACGACCAGGTGGTCTCCACCGGCTCCACCCTCTATCCCCGGGGCCTGATCCTCGGCTATGTGGTGGACGCGGGCCTGGACGGCACCGGCGTGGCAAAGTACGCCGTCATCGAGCCCGCCGCCGACTTCGACGCCCTGGAGCAGGTATATGTCATCACGAATTATGTCAACGAATAAAAGAAGCGGCCGCGGCCGCTTCTTTTTTTGAGGTGGATCATGCGTTATCTCAGCTTCGACCGGGCCATGCGCCAACGCTTCGGCTGCAAAATCTACAAGCTGTCGCTGGACGGCGGCTTCGGCTGCCCCAACCGGGACGGCGCCGTCGGCGTCCGCGGCTGCAGCTTCTGCTCGGCCCGGGGCGGCGGGGAGTTCGCCGCCAGCGCCTGGCTGCCCATCGAGGAGCAGCTTGCCTGCGCCCGGGCCAGGGTCGCGCACAAGAATCCCGGCGGCAAATACCTCGCCTATTTCCAGAGCTACACGAATACCTATGCCCCGCCGCAGATCCTGCGCGGTCTTTTTTCCGCCGCCATTGCCCCGACGGAGATCATCGGCCTGGACGTGGCCACCCGGCCCGACTGCCTGGGGCCGGAGGTGCTGGAGGTGCTCCGCGAATTGGCGGAGCGCAAGCCCCTGTGGGTGGAGCTGGGCCTGCAGACCATCTTCCCGGAAACCGCCCGGGCCATCCGCCGGGGCTACGCGCTGCCGGTGTTTGACGATGCTGTGAAAAACCTGCATGCCATCGGCGCAGAGGTGGTCGTCCACCAGATCCTGGGCCTGCCCGGGGAAACACCGGAGCAGATGGTCGAAACCGCCCGCTATATCGCCGACAGCGGGGCCGAGGGGATCAAGCTCCACCTGCTGCACATCCTGGACGACGCCGACCTGTATGCCGACTACCTGGCCGGGCGGGTGGTGCCGCTGGAAAAAGAGGAATACTTCTCGATCCTCTCCGCCTGCCTGCGGGTCCTGCGGCCGGACATGGTGATCCACCGACTCACCGGCGACGGGGACAAGCGGCATCTGATCGCGCCCCTGTGGAGCGCCGACAAGAAGCGCGTCCTCAACGACATGAACCGCTATTTTGCGCTCCACGATGTGGTCCAGGGCAGCGATTGGCTGTCAAATAAAAACACTTGACAAACCCGCGGTTTTCGGGTATCATATACCGGCTGGCAAGGAAAAGCACTTGACATTGATTCGAGGAGGCGAGCGCATGCGCCGCGACAGCCTGAAGCAGGGGCTCCTGCTGGACTACTACGGCGAGCTGCTGACGCACAAGCAGCGCCTCTACTGCGACCTGTACTACAATCAGGACTATTCCCTTGCCGAGATCGCCGAACAAACGGGCATTTCCCGCCAGGGCGTGCACGATTCCCTGCTCCACGCCGAGGCGGCTCTCAGCGAGTTCGAGCGGATCCTGGGCTGCGCCGCCCGGGACAGCGCCCTGCGCGCGCTGGCTGCCGAGGGGCGCGAGGCCCTCTCTCCCCTGCTGGAGAGTCCGGATCCCGCGGTGCGCGAATGCGCCGGGCGGGCCGCCGAAATCATCACCACCATGGAGGGCGCCGCCGATTGAGCGTCGCCCGGGAGAACAGCTATGGCATTTGAAGGCTTAACCGAAAAACTCTCCGCGGCATTCAAAAAGCTGCGGGGCAAGGGCCGCATCACCGAGGCCGACGTCAAAACCGCCATGCGCGAGATCCGGCTGGCCCTGCTGGAGGCGGACGTCAGCTACAAGGTCGTCAAGGACTTCATCCGCACCACCACCGACCGCTGCGTCGGCGCCGACGTGCTCGAAAGCCTGACTCCCGCCCAGATGATCGTCAAGATCGTCAACGAGGAGCTGACCCGGCTCATGGGCTCGGAGAATCAGAAGCTGGCCACCAACCCCAAGGGTCCCACGGTCATCATGCTGGTGGGCCTGCAGGGCGCCGGCAAGACCACCAACGGCGGCAAGCTGGCAGGCCTGCTGAAAAAGCAGGGAAAGCGCCCTCTGCTGGTGGCCTGCGACATCTACCGCCCCGCCGCCATCGAGCAGCTGAGCGTGGTGGGCAAAAAGCTCGATATTCCCGTCTTCCAGATGGGCAAGACCGATCCTGTGGACATCGCCAAGGCCAGCATCCGCTACGCCGCCCAGCACGGCAACGACGTGGTGCTGCTGGATACCGCCGGCCGTCTGCACATCGACGAGCAGCTCATGGACGAGCTCAAGAACATCAAGGCCGCGGTGGAGCCCAGCGAGATCCTGCTGGTGGTGGACGCCATGACCGGCCAGGACGCGGTGAACGCCGCCCAGAGCTTCAACGAGTGGCTGGACATCACCGGCGTCATCCTCACCAAGCTCGACGGCGACGCCAGAGGCGGCGCGGCGCTTTCCGTCCGCGCGGTCACGGGCAAGCCCATCAAGTTCGCCGGCCAGGGCGAAAAGCTCGACCAGATCGAGCCCTTCCACCCCGAGCGCATGGCCTCCCGCATCCTGGGCATGGGCGACGTGCTCACCCTGATCGAGAAGGCCGAGCAGGCCATGGACGAAAAGAAGGCCGCGGAGCTGGAAAAGAAGCTGCGCTCCTCCAAATTCACCCTGGCCGACTATTACGATCAGCTCATCCAGCTCAAGAGCATGGGCTCCATGCAGGATATGCTGGCCATGATGCCCGGCATGGGCAACATGAAGAACGTCCAGCTCGACGAGAAGGCCCTGGTGCGCACCGAGGCCATCATCCAGTCCATGACCCCCGCCGAGCGCGACAACCCCGCCCTGCTCAATCACAGCCGCAAGCGCCGCATCGCCGCGGGCTCCGGCACCAAGGTGGAGGACATCAACAAGCTGCTCAAGCAGTTTGAGATGATGCAGAACCTGATGCGCCAGATGACCGGCCCCGGCGCGTCGAAGAAAATGAAGAAAAAAGCCCGCCAGTTCGGCGGCATGCCCGGCATGGGCGGTATGCCCGGAATGGGCGGCATGCCCGGCGGCTTCCGCTTTTAACCGATCGCTGCAAGCATACGGCTTGTCGATATAGAAATAAACTATTATTTTTTGGAGGTACTCCCATGGTTAAGATCAGACTCAGAAGAATGGGCGCGAAGAAGGCTCCCTTCTACCGCATCGTTGTTGCAGACTCCCGCTCCCCCCGCGACGGCCGCTGCATCGAAGAAATCGGCACCTACAATCCCCTGACCAACCCCGCCACCATCCAGGTCGACGGCGAGAAGGCTCTCGCGTGGATCAAGAACGGCGCGCAGCCCACCGACACCGTCAGAGGTCTGCTGAAAAAGGCCAACGTCCTGTAAGCCGGGGTTCGTATGATGAAGGAACTCCTGCTCTATATGGCAAGGAACCTTGTCGAACACCCCGACGCTGTTACCGTCACGGAGATCCCCGGCGACGTCACGGTGCTGGAGCTGCGGGTTGCACCGGAGGACATGGGCAAGGTGATCGGCCGCCAGGGCCGAATTGCCAAGGAAATCCGCACGATCATCAAGTCGGTCGCCCAGCGCACCGGCGAAAAGGTGACCGTAGAGATCATGGATTGAAACAGGCCATTGCCTGAGAACGGACAGTGAAAACTGTCCGTTCTTCCTTTTTGGAGGTGTCAGGTTCCTTGACACGGCCTTACGAACACATCCAACACTGTAGGGGCCGACGCCCTCGGCGGCCCGCTGCCCGGCTGCAGATTCCTGTAAATATGGTAACCGCATCTTTGGCTGCACGAAAGCCGATCATATGGTCCGTAGACGGAATAGATTGTTCGACCGCTTTTCCTATCCGTTGAAGGCGCGGGCCGCCGAGGGCGTCGGCCCCTACGGATGCAGTGGAAACAGAAGAAGCCTTCTCTTTGAGCAACCGCTGTCCGTGGGCGGCAGCTCTGGCCAAGCATTACAGGGAATAGGAAGGAGATACAAAGATTCCCCCTCCGCGCTGTTGACAACTCTGATCTGTACCAGTATGATAGAATCAACCGACGGATCAAAGGACGATGATCTGCCTTCATTGACGAAAACACAGATTCGTCCCCCGTCTTGAGGCGGGAATCGTATAGAGTATTGAAAAGAAACACAGGTGGACAAAATGCCGAATCTGAATTGGTCTCAGCTTTCCGCGTTACAATTAGGCCGTTACGCCGAATATTACGCCAAGATGGAATTTGCCTCCTACGGTTTTGAGGTATATACTTCAGAAGTGGATGATCATGGGGTGGATTTTGTGGCAAAAAAGCCGCATAGTCAAGAGTTTTTTCAGGTTCAGGTGAAGTCGATCCGGAATTCTGGATATATCTTTATCCTAAAAGAAAAGATGGAGATGTCGGATCATTGGCTGTTATGTATGCTGCGTTTTGTGGATGGCCGTCTTCCTGAGTTTTACATTATTCCCGCAACCACATGGAAAGAAAGCAGCGGCCCGTTTGTGAATCGTGAATACAACAAAGAAGGGCAAAAGAGCAAACCGGAATGGGGAATCAACGTTTCAAAGAAAAACCTTCCGACCCTGGGCAATTATGATTCGAGCGTTTTCTTTGATAAACACAGATGAATTCACTATGGCCTGACAAAAAGGATCGGAGCACTTGTTCAAAGTGCTCCGATCTTTTTTGTTCTTATGGAACCGTAATCTCAATATCGCCGGTATCGGTGGTGATTTCGCAGCGGCCGCCGGTGACGGATTTCGGTACGCTGATCTTGCCCGTGTCGGATTCGGTGAAGAAGATCTTCTCACTTCGCAGGGTGCCCTTGACCTCGCCGGTGTCGGTCGTCACGGAGATCTCCTGCGCGTCGGCGTTTTCAAACCGGACTTCACCCGTGGTCCGTTCGATTCTGAAGGCGCCGGACGCCACCACATCCTTCAGAGTGATATCCCCGGTGCTGCCGTCGGTGCGGAGGTTCGCGCATGTCAGGCCGTCCAGCATGGTCTTTCCGGTGCTGAGGTGAATGGAGACGTCGCCTTTGCAGACTGCGGATTCCACCGTGACGCGGCCTGTGGAAACCTTGAGATCCATCGAACCGGCCTCGATGTCGGCCAGGTCGATGTCACCGGTGCTCAGGCCGATCTCCAGAGCGCCGGAGACGTTCGCCCGGCAGGACACGTCCGAGGTATCGCCGGAGATTCGGATGCTCTGGAAGGTGAATGTTTCAGAGATATCGATATCGCCCGTGTCCGTCTCGACGGTGAGCGCGCCGTAGGATTCTTTTGGCAGATAGACCGTGATCTCCGGAGTCCCGACGTTGATGCCGATATGATCGATCCAGCTCCGCTTGTCCACCGTCCCGATGCTGAGGGAGCCTTTTTGTACCTCCACCGTGTGGGTGACCTTTTCCGTTTCCCGGCAGACGACCCTGCACGCGCCGTCTTCGGCTGGCAGGACATGGAGCTTGTCCGTATTCACGTTGATTGAGATGTTTTCAAAATTCTCCCCGACCGGATAGGTTTTCGTTTCGTATTTCTCCGTGCCGAGCGCCCTGAAATCAAAGCCCAGGGCAGCCATCGAAGCCGTGCAGACCGCGACCCCCGCCAGAACCAGTGCAAGCGCCGCAAAAAGCCATCTCTTTCCCATGATCATGCGGCCTCCTTTCCAACAAACCAGGATTTGATCCCCAGGATCATTTTTTTCGTCAGCCGGGCGATGCCCTTCGTGGCCGCCACGCTGGCAAAGAACATCAGAATCGCAAGGCCCGCGCAGGCCAGCGCCGCGCCGCCTGCGAAGAACGCCCCGCCGGGATTGCCCGCTCTCTGGTAGAGGAAGACCTGGAACAGGCACCAGACCGCGCTTGCCGCCAGGGAAACAACCACAGCCCAAAGACACACAACCAGCGACCAAAGCACGATGTACAGCGACAGCCCCACGGCAAATGCCGCGATCAGCAGCGACAGCCAGATGGGCGAGCCCAGCACCAGCAGGATGATCTCCCACACCCGCAGGGTCCGCTTCGGGCGGACCTTCTCCCGGACGAGGGTGGTCAAAGGGATCTCCGCCATGATCTGCCGGGCCACGTCGTCCACCGAACCGATCCCGGCGACGGCCTCTGCCTCCGTCAATCCGTCCTCGATCCGGTCGTCGATCATTTCATTGTAAAAGGCCAGCCGCTCTTCGACCTCCTCCCGCGGCAGACCCGACAGTCTTTTGCGGAGCACTTCCAAAAACTCTGCTCTACTCACCTTCTGCATCCTCCCTGATAATAAATTGATAGATCGATTCAATCTGTTCCCATTCCGCCTTGAATTCCTCGATGCGCGCACGGCCAAGGGCAGTGATGCGGTAGTACTTTCGGAGTCTGCCGCCATGCTCCGCCGTGCGCACCGTCAGCATCTGTGCGGTCTCCAGGCGCTTCAATATGGTATACAGGGTGGATTCGGACAGTTCCAGATATGGCTTCATATCTTTGATGATCCGATAGCCGTAGGAATCTTCATTTTTAATGGCAGCCAGCACGCATACATCCAGCAGGCCGCGCTTTAACTGAACGTCCATGTAATACCTCCCTTCGCGGGATACATCGTATCACGAGGTATTGTTTTTGTCAAGTATTTCTTGCAAAAAAAGAGCCGTCTCCGGGGAGACAGCTCTTTTTTGTCAATTTGTTTACTGCACCTTCTTGAAGGTGTAGCCGCCGACGCTTTCGCGCAGGGCGTTGCGGATGTAGAACACGCTGGCCACCGCGGTGAGCAGGTAGCCGATGCCCAGATCCTTGATGTAATCCCCCATGACGTCCGCTTCCTTGGCCATAGCGATCAGATTGCGGAAAATCTCGAAGAAGGAGTAGCCATAATCCTTGAGCTCGCTGTAAGCCTCCCAGGTCCAGGCGATCTTGTTGGCGAAATAGACCATGACCAGAGAGAGGACCACGGAAATGATGACGCCCTTGCGGTCCAGGGTGCCGCCGAGCATGCTGTAGCCCTTCATGGCGCAGACCACCATGATCAGACCGGCGATGCCGGCGATATAGCCCAGCCGATGGATGATGATCCACACAATGCTGCCCAGCAGCGCGCCCAGCAGGGCGCCCGCGATGCCGCCGACGAAGTTGCTTTTCTTCGCGCGGACAGCCTTCTGGTTGCCCTTGAGCTCCTGCTCCATCTGGACGGCGCAGGGCTCGCACATCTGAAGGATCTCGTTATTGGCCTGATAGCAGCTCAGGGTGGCGCCGGTGGTGCCGCAGCAGCCGCAGCCGGAGGTATAGCCCTGGCCTGCAATGTAGCGCAGGATGGGCTCCATCACGCCGTTGATCTGCTCGGGGATCTTCTTCTGGGACATCACAGCCTTGACCATCACAAAGAAACGGTAAGGGGTGACGCCCACGGAGGCGATTTTTTTATTCTCCCCTCTGGCACGCTCCAGGAAGGAATAGAGTGCAGCGTTGCCGGGATCGGTGGGCAGGGATGCGTTCACAGTGACGCGGTAGCCCTCCGACTGGGGTACGATGGTCATATAGTAGCCTTGGCAGTAGCCGGCATAGTGATTCTTGTGGTCGGCGAGGGCGCCGCCCAGCAGCTCGGCTCTGACTTTTTCGGAATACACGGAACAAGCCCTCCTTTACTTAATGAGCTGGATGCCGCCGATCAAGGGCAGCTCCTTGGCCTTGCCCTGGGCCGCATTGACAATGCCGACGATGGCAAGCACGAACACAGCCAGGGACAGAAGCGCCGCGGCAATGCCGACCAGGGGCACCTTCCGCAGGAACCGATAGGCAAAGTTGGCGATGAGGCTGGCCAGGAAAAGCACAAAGCCCTGATTGCAGTGGAACCGGGCATAGGGAGATTCCTTGGCGGCAAACAGGGGGATCAGGAACAGAATGCCAATGTAGGACAGGGCCGCCATAAGACGGTTGGACTGGATGTCATTCTGGTCAAAGGAAGCGCTGTAGTCAGGGGTCTCGTTGATGTTAGCCATAAGATACACTCCTTTTGTCTGATTGAACGAATCATAGTTCGACTCACAATGACAGTATATCATGCCTCCGCCAAAAAACAAGACCTTTTACAAAAAAAGGACGGCAGCGCAATGCGCTGCCGAGACTGTCGAAAAACTCGAGCGATCACTGATTGATGATATTGTACTGCTCCAGCAGTCGAATGCGTTCGTTGCCCAGTCGGATGCTGGTGAGGGCGGAATTGGCCCTGCCGCGATGGCGGATCAGCTCCCAGAGATAGCCCAGATGCCGCTGCACCCAGGCCACGGGCAGAAGCACCGGCAGCTTTTTCAGATATGGGCTCTTGCGCTGCATGACCTCCAGCGGCGGAAACAGGGAGTAGAGCACCGCCCCGGTGCCGTGGACACTCTGAGACGCGGCGGCACGCAGGGTCATATTGCTGCTGTGCAGGCGGCTCATGGTGGCCGTGCCGTAGATGCCGCCCTCGAGCACGTCCCCGAGCAGAGGCTCCGGGTCCACGCCGTCCAGGTCCCAGTCCGCCAGGGTCTCGGCCAGCTGTCCCTCCGGCAGCAGGCGCACCGCGATGTTCAGCACCGCCCGCGTAAAATCCAGGGCGTCCGCCGCCGCAAGCTTTTCGCGCAGATCGTTCCAGTCGATCTCCTGCCGGTGGGCCTGTGCGAACAGGGCGATGTCGCAGATCTGCCGGATCCCGAAGCCGCTGAAAAGAAAATGCTTCAGCGAATGGGTCAGCAGGAACAGAAAATGGTCCTGCGGCGCCAGCGTCAGAAACTCCGTGGAATAGATCCGCTGCCCCACCGCCCGGTCGTAAACGCCCAGGAAGCAGTCATTCAGCCGGTCCAGGAAGGGGGAATCCGGCGGGAAGGGCACCTTGTGCACCTCGATGAACAGGTCCCGCTCCCGGTCGATGTAGGACACCTCATAGGCGTCCATGGGGTCCAGCTCGGGCCGGGCCGGCTGCAGGCCGTAGTTCAGCAGCGCCTCATGGACGCGGCGGAACTCCGCGGGCCGGACCAGCAGATCCTCGTCCACAGAACTGCGGTGCTCCGGCGCGGGATACAGGGCCCGGCACACGACGCCCTTCATCACCAGAGGATGCAGGCCCTTGGAGCGCAGATAGCGGTAGAGCAGGCATTGCTCGCCGGTCCTGCTCGCCTGCCGAAGGATCTCCTGCCGCACCAGCTTGGCGTATCCGGAGTTCTTTTCTCCGGACCACAGCAGGTCCCTGGGCAGGGCGTCGGCCACCAGCGGCAGCACCTTATGCTTCGCGCTGAGGGCAAACAGCGCCCGCCATGCGGGCGCATCAAGGCTCCCGGCCCAGGAAACCGTCTGCCCCCGCAGAGCGCAGGACAGCGCGTCAAGTATTCTGTTATCGGTTTGCTGGATCATGAAGCCTTCCTGTTCTTTTCCGTCAGTCGCCGTCGACTTCTATTTCCTCTTCCCCGCTCTCGTCCGGTGAAACGGGAACAAGTACAATGCTTTCCTCTTCCTCGATGTCGCCGCTCGGCTCCGTCGAGGCGCCCTGCTCTGCAGAGGGGTTCTGTTCATTCTGCGCGTCCGCCTCGGGTGCAAAGCTCTGCGGCTCCCCGCTCTGGCTGGGCTGAACATTGGGCTGGGTTTCCTGTGTCTCGTCCTGACCGCCGGGGGTCTGGGTTTCTGATGTGCTTTGCGCGGGCGTCTTGGGCTGATCGCTGTTCTTTTTCCCCTGGCACATGGTCAGGAACAGCAGCAGCACGACAACCAGCAGCGCCAGCGCAATACTTGCGATTCGCTTCATATTCATTATTGCCCTCCTGTCAGGAATGATCTATCAGATAATTTGCTTTGCAGAGCTGATCCAGCAGCTCCTGCAGGTCGGTACGGACGCGCTCGGGATCGTCGATCTCGTATTCCTCCGCCAGATGCTCCAGCAGGGCGTCCGGATCGGCGCCGTCCTCAAGCAGCCGCCAGCAGAAGGCGGCGGTATCATTGATCTGGGTGATATAGGGGCAGAACTCCCTGGCGGATTTGGACGCCACCAGAAGATACTGCTCGTCCACGGTGGTCAGTACCACCCCGGGTCTGGTGTGATATCGTCTCACGGGTCGAGACCTCCTTCGCTTTCAAACGTCTCCATGGTCAGCCGGGCGGAGTCAAGGTCGCCGCGATTGTGCAGCAGCCATACCGGATGATTGGAAATGACGGCGTCGGCCAGTGCTGTGAGTCCGCGGATCTGCGGCTCGTCGTCGGCCCACGCCATGAAGGTGTGCATCAGCCACCGGGCGCTGCGCTCCGATCCGATGCGCTCGATGCGGTTCTCCTTCGCCTGACGCAGGAAGACGACCCCGCCCAGGGGGACCGGTCCCGGCAGATCGAACCAGCGCTCCTTGCCCAGCCAGGGAGACGCCCAGACCAGCACGCTGCCGTCGGCGCCCAAGGTGAGCACCGGCTCATCGCCGGCCACCAGGCGGATCTCGCCGGGCCGCAGCTCGAGCCACCGCCGGAACTGGGTGGTCTTTCCGGTGCCGCTGCGGGCGCAGAACAGCCACGCCCGTCCGCGCCAGGCGATGGCCACCCCATGGATGACGCAGGCCTTGTCCGGCATGAGAAACTGTGCCGTAGGCGCGTCCAGGAGCTCAAATTCAAGGTAGGCGTCGGAGGCATTGGTCTGATATCGCTCCCGCGCTGCTTCGATGGCGCCGTCCGGCAGGTACACGTCGAACTGTCCGCCGTCCACCGGCCGCGCGCCCAGATAACGCGCGCTTCCGGGATCGCGCAGGCGGTATCGCACAGCCCGTCCCCCGATATGCAGTTCATAAATCTGCTCGTTCATACTGTCGTCCAAATCAAAAGGTGTCATTCCGAACCGCGCAGGCCCGCGGGCTGCGAGCGCGCATACGCCTGCAGTATTATTATAGCATAAAATACGTACAAGTCAAACATATGGAAAAGATTGGCCAAACAGAAGAATTGCGTGGAGCAGGCGCACCCGCTCCACGCAATTTTCTTGTTATTCTGTGTTTTTCGGCGTTAGCCGAGCTCGATGGGTTCGATCTCGATGGCCGGTGCGATGCGCTTGGGCTCGTCGACCGCCTGAGGAGCAACCTCCGCCGCCTCGGGAATCTCCAGCGGCACCATCTCCTGGGCCTGCGCCGCCGGCGCCACACCGCGGGTGAGATTTTCGGGTTTGTAGTCGGGCTCGGGATCGCCGCCGATACCGGAACCCTCGGGCGGTTCAACAATGATATCGCCGCCGTCGCCGATGTCCAGCAGAACTGGCTTCAAATAAAGTTTCATTTCAATTTCCCTCGCTTTCCTTCTGTGCTCGGCGCATCAAGAGGTTGCCGGCTTCGGATAGGTATTATCACCCGATCTCGCAGCAGGCGCATATTCATCGACGTGGATGTAATACGTTCTGTAATTCTTTGCGTATACCGTTATGCCGTCCTTCGTGACCCAGTAGGGCACAATGCTGAACTCCGCCTTGCCCCGGACCTCGGGATCCTTCTGGGAGATCTGGGCGAAGTCGTTGCCGTAGATGTCTGTGATGGGGCAGAAGGTCAGACGTGCCTTTTCCGTATTGACATCCTGGCCGCCGCACACATCCTTCGGCTTCACCGTGATCTGCTGCGGCGTCTCGGTCGATCCCGTGGGCTCCACTGCCTTTACGGTGATGGTTTTATAGGCATTACCGACATGGGTCGTCTTGTCGCCGGCGGCATAGGCGCTCTCGCCAAGCCTGGTTTCGAAAACGACGAAGCCGGTGTCGCTGTAGCGCAGATCGTCCAGGCAGGTCATGACCCACAGACCGGTGAGCCGCTTGGTCTTCTTGACGTAAGTGTACTTGTAGAAGAGCTTGAGATACTTGGAAGCGTCGACTTCCTTGACGTAGTAGGTGGCGTTCGCCGTGGGGACCAGAGTTCTGCCATCAGCCGTGCCCGCCGCGCCGGAGTTCCAGATAAGCTCCTCGCGATAATCCGTGGTTGCCGTCGGCTGCGCAGGCCAATTCGCGGGCGGAGCAGTGTAGTAACCGCCGTAATAGCAGTTTGCGTGCACGCCGGGAAGCGCTCCCCCGTCGCCCTTCATCAGGTTGGCGCCGGCCAAATAATCCACCACAGGGAGCCGATGCGGAACTCCCGGCTGGGAGGAGTAGTAAACCGTGAAGTACTCCTTCTCCCAAACGGCAAACAGATCATCGTAGGGCTGCTCTTCATCCGCGGCAACCTGGGTCACGGTCGTTCCGTCGATGGTCTGGTACGCGGTTCCGGTCCAGACCAGGAAATCTGCGGTCGTGCCGCCCTTGGTCTTGGTCCAGCCCTTGAATGCATAGCCGGTGCGACTCGGGGCAGCAATGATGTTTACGGCTTCGTTGATCTTGATGCCGGTATAAGAGTGATACAACTCGCCCTTGCCGGCATTCTCTTCGCCGTAGTTGCTGTACCAGTCGATATGGGTCGGCGTCTCTTCCTCTTTGTCCTTATAGACCGCCTTGAGCTGGATGGTGTAGGTCGCATCTGTATAGACGACAGTGAGCTCCCAGTCTTTGCCTGCAACGGCGTTATTCGGCACGTCAGGCTTTTCGCCCTCGCGATTAATCTGACTTGAGTTTTCGTCTACATAATCTGCAAGGGTAGTCTCATTACGATACTCATATATCCTTTTTTCAATTGTTTTCGTCGGATCATCCGGATCCGGTTCCGTTACCAGGATCGACCATTCGTGCTTATACGCCTTGACCTTCACTCTGGCATATTCTTCTTTTGCATCGAAGAGTTCGCCCGGAAGAACGGTAATCTCGGTATCTTCGTAAGCGGTCCCATTCCAGGTCTGCAGCACCCAGTGGTCAAAGACCTTATCCGCGGGAGGCGTGGCAGCCGCGCCGGCGCTGACTTTTGAGTTTTCAACATATGTCGCGGTATCGCTCGGAGCATTCGTGCCTCCTGCCGCATCATAGATGATGCCGATGCCGTCTGCGCCGGGAAGGACAACGCTCCATTTGGCGTAAAGATCCAGCTTCTTCGTGATCCAGAAACGGTTCACGTCAGAGTTGGTGCCGCTCGCCGGGACGTTGCCCCACTTGTCCATCGGATCAGTGAGGTCTGTGGTTTTGTCGTATGCCGCTGTGACCGTAGTTTCGTTCAGCACGGTGCTTGCCGTGAAGGCATTGGTATAGTCGGGATCAGTATACCAGCCCTGGAATTGATAACCGGTACGTTTGCCGTCAGGTACAGAAATCTTTCCGCCATAGGAAATACGGAAGTTCATTTCCTGGCTTTCAGAGCCCCAGTCCAGCGTAGTGTCTGTCTCTGCGTTCGGATGCAGGAACACACGGTACTGGATCTGGCGCCACTTGGCGTAGACCGTCAGACCGCCTTC